>CAYNWJ010000198.1:0-7339 GCA_964400815.1 uncultured bacterium | reverse complement strand
TCCATGTCCAGGGCCGGCAGGTCGATCGCAATACCGTCGAGACCGCCGTCCATGTTCTCCCAGGTGTAGGAATAGCGGGTGTATTCGCGGTCCAGGTTCCCGGCGCGGAATTCGAAGGGAATGAGCACGTGCACCATCGGGAGGGCGTTTCCGGGCGTGGTGTCGAGCGATGGCCGGGGCGCCCGTGACGGCAGTGCGACCATGGTCGAACGCTCGTCGGGGACATACCGTCCCGCGATGAAGGAGGTCAGCTCGTCCAGCGTGGGGGAATGGGGCTTGATGTCGGCGTGGAGGGTGTAACGGAGCTTAACCTTTCCGCCGGGCTCGATGCCGGGGGCGACGTGATAGGCCTGGAACTCCCCGATGGGGGTTTCCTGAAGGACATTCTCGAAGCGGATCTTCCCGCCGGTATGCTCCCCGCCGAAACGGTGGAAGGTCCGTTCCTGGTGTTCGGGACGGGTGAAGAGGGGGACGACACGGTCGGCCTCGCGCTCCTCGTCGAAGGCCAGAAGGGATCCCACGCCGAACGCAGCCCCGGAGATCTCCAGGTGGTTCCAGGGTTCCTCCGGCATGAAGAAGGTCACCGCCTTCCCCGAGAGAGAATAGCAGTTCCAGTCGGGCAGGATGAAATAGTCCAGCCGTCCGGGGATGCGGGAACGATTGTAGACATAGGGCCACGTGGTCTCGCGGATGCCGTCGTTGCCCTTCCACACCCACTGCTTCAGGTCATAGACGTCGTGTATTTCAACCTTGCGCACCGACGTCGCGGGGGCGTCGAGCACGGGAGGGATGTCCCCGGACCGGTTCCAGCCGTACCTGAGCCGCCATTCGTTCCTGAACCGCCGGTCGTCCAGACTCCGTACCAGCGGCGGGAGATCGCGTACCACGGTCCCCCCGGCGAGACGGGCGACCTGGGAGTCGTCGAGCATGCGGTCATAGATGCACAGCTCGTCGATGTCCCCGCCGCGGATGTAGTTGTAGAGGCTCTGGACCTGGTAGGGGCTGATGATGCGCGAATGGGGGCCGAACTGGTCCAGTCCGGCGTCGAAGACAGCGGTGGTGTCCACCCGCGCCGCCAGGTCACCGTTCACATAGAACCTGATGCCCGCGGTCTCGTCCCAGGCCAGCGCAAGATGCACCCACTCGTCCGGCGCGGGAAAATCGTCCATGCGATGCGACACCCGCGGACGGGCCAGGTTTGCGTCCGTCACGAAGGCGTCGAAGCCCTGTTCCCCGTTGTAGTCGATCCTGAGCCAGACCAGGTCCCAGCTCGAGTGGTCGGCATAGGAGACGCGGAAGACGGGAAACGGCGCCTCGCCGACCGTTTCCCGCGAACGCCAGAAGAAGGCGAGGGTCCCGCGCTGGGCGAAGATGTTCCCCGGGGCGTCATAGGCCATGAGCTGGGTGTGGCCGCAGCGGATGCCCTTTCCCCGCGCGCCGTCGTCGATGATGTCGACGCTGCTGATGAACGTGGGCTCCGGGCTTCCCGCGGCTTCGTCCGCCACGAGGCCGTTCCCGCCCGACAGGTGGAACAACAACCCCCCGTCAGCCGCGAGCGCGGAGGTGGAAAGGAGAAAAGCCAGAGCGGCGGCTGCGAACGCCGGAAGCAGGCGTGAACGCAGAATCACCGGAAGCGCCGCCTGTGAATGCGGGGATACGGGAACCATGGAAACCTCCTCGGATGAGAGCGCGGACAGGACACCGCGTTGCTTATAGAAAGTTGATTGCATGCCGCATGAAAACATGGTATTATGAGGGTGTCGCGATAGTTGCATGGATATTCGGTCCACGGCTTCCGACATTTCCGCCGGGGAGTTTCGGAACGCCGCCGCCAAACCCTGTGTGAAAGTATACACGCGCAGTCATGATGAAAAAAGAAAAAAAGTGGTTCGGCATCACACGATCCCCCGAGGAGGACCTGGCCCTCGTGGAGATCACGCGCTCGAGCCCGCGGGTCACGGCGCAGCGGGTTCTGGCGTTCATGCTCCTTTCGCTTCTGATACTGGCGTGCTATCTGCTGGCGAACAGGCTGCTTGCCCCGGAATACCCCGTCCCCCTGCCCTTCGCAGAACGGTTCGAATCGTTCACCGACCAGTATCCGCCCTTCCGCCTTTCCGAATACGACAACTACCGTACGGTGCGCGCCCTGCTCGACGGAACCCTCGGGGAGGATTCCGGGGGTGATGGGTACGGCTCCATCGGGTACGCCCTGCTTGCCGCGCCCCTGGCCTCACGCTGGGGGGAGAGCGGGCTGTATTACACGAACGCCGTCATCATGTGGCTTTCGGCGATCGTGTTCTTCTTTCTCATGCTCGAACTGGCGGCTTTTCCGCTGGCGCTGGCCGCCACTCTGGTCCTGGCTTTCGCCACGCCCAATTTTTTCTTCGCCGCGAGCGCCTTTTCGGAGCCTGCCGCCCAGCTCGTCCTCCTCGTGGCCGTACTGATGTTCGTCAAGGGCATGGTGTCCCAGTCGGAGATGGTGTATTTCCTGCTCTGCGGAACGGCGTCCGGCCTGCTTCTCTTCTTCCAGCCGTGGATGGCGGCCGTCTTCGTCCTGTTCTTCGGCCTGATCGTCTATGAACGGGGAAGGTTCAGCTTTCACGACCGGAGCATCGTTTTCTCAGCTGTGGGTTTCGCGGCCGTCTTTCTGGCATATCTCGCGGTCAACCGTCTGGTACTCTCATCGTTCTTTCCGCCACGCCTGACGCCCGAAATGTGTCCCTATCTTTTTCTGAACCGTCATCTCTACGGCGCCGGGGGCAACATGCTCGCCGGTCTGTGGATGCTCATGTTCGACAGTCCCCACGGCATCATGTTTATCATGCCCTTCGCCATGCTGGTTCCCCCGGGACTGGTCATTTTGTGGCGCAACGAGATGCGGCCCATGGCCATCCTCGCCGGGCTCATTCTGCTGGTCACGATTCTCGCAGCGGCGGCCTCCCATGCCCCCCTGTGCGGCGGCGGGCTGGGCTCGCGCATGCTTCTGCCGGTGGTCCCGTTTCTGGTCATCCCCCCCGCGCTCCTCTGGAGCGAGCAGCGGGGCGAGAAGGTGCTGGTGATCGTGACCCTCGTCCTGACCGTCTACATGGCGGGCTTCAACTGGTGGGCGGGGACCATTCACGGCCGGGGGGTTTTCATCGGTTCTCTTCACGACCACGCGGCCCGCAGCATCATTCTCGCCAGAAAGGGCCTGCTCGAACGGCCGGGATCACTGAGCGCCAACGACCTGCGCGACCTCTACCGCGAATCCCTCGCCCGCGGGGACATCGAAAGCTGGCTCATGGTCCTCGACCGGGACATTCTTGCGGGGATACGTGGTTACGAGCGCGCCGTTTTCGAGAGAATGTGCGGGGAGTTTGCGGAGGCTGGGGGCGGGGGACGGTTCATCGAGTCGGTCGATCCTGATACCGGCGTGCGCCCGGTGATGACGGTCGAGAGCCTGTTCGACGGGGACGCTCCGGGTGTTGTCGAAGAGGGGCTCGATGAGTGATGGGGTGGATTCCTCCCTGATGATTGACCGTACGCCGTTTGAACCATGATTTATGGGATTACGGGATTTTCTCGATTTTTCATCCTGTCAATCCTTCAATCATGAGAATCACGGTTCACATCTTTTTATTGTGCAACCGTTTGAATTCGAGGCTTCCACCACAAACATTCATTTCTTGTTTCTCATTTCAATCGCCATGCACCGCTGGTACACAACTTCCTGAAATCAACTGCTCCTCGTCGAATGAACCTTCATCGCGAATCCGATGATACGGCTGGTTGTTTCTTCGTATTTCATGGCGTCCTATGCGTATGTTTTTGAACCATGATTTATGGGATTGAAGGATTGACAGGATTGTAATCACGGTTGATCCCGTAATCCCGTAAATCCCGGTTCAGCAATTGAAAACGCCGAAATCGCCCCCCTCAATCCATCAGCGGCAGTTCCAGCGTGACCGTCGTACCCGTCTCTCTGTCCGATGCCACCGATACCGAGCCGCCGTGGGCGCGGGTGACGAGCCAGGCGTAGGTCGTTCCCAGCCCCGTTCCGCCCCTCTTCCGCTTGCCCGTGGAATTGAATTTCTCGAAAAAGGTTTCCAGCCTGTCCTGTGGCACGGGTTCGCCGCGGTTGTTTATGGCGACGACGAGGCGGCCGTTACGGTTGGACAGGTCGATCAGCACCGTTTTTTCCGACGGGTCCTCCAGATCGGCCACATGCTCGATGGCGTTCTTGATGAGATTGACGAACACGCCGGGCATGAGATCGAAATCCACCGCCACGCGGGTCCGTGAAGCCGTCGAGTCCACCGCGAATGAGACCCCGTTCTCCTCCGCCATGATGTGCAGATCGAACAACTTGTTTTCTATGAGCTTGTCCAGTTTATAGGGGCTCATTTCCAGCTTGTGCTGGCCGTTTTCGATATCCTGGAGCTTTTTCAGGCTGTCGATCAGGTTGATGGCTCTCTGGGCGCTGTCGCTGATCTTCTGCAGGAACGACAGGTGCTTGTCATCGAGCCCGTCGTCCATGAGCAGCAGGTCGGAAAATCCTTTCATGGGGGTCAGGAGGTTCTTGATCTCGTGACGCATGAAGGCCTCGTATTCGCGGCGCATCCGCTCGATCCGCACCTCCAGCTCGTGACGGTCGCTCACATCCCGCTTGATGGCCACGAAGTGGGTGATGCCGCTGTCCGCCCGGACCGGGGTGATGGTCATTTCCTCGTAATACAGATTGCCGTTCTTGCGGCGGTTCACCACCTCGCCCTTCCATGTGTCCCCCCGGGCGATGGTTTTCCACATGTTTTTGTAGAACAGCGGGTCGTGAAGGCCGCTTTTCAGGATGCGGGGTGTGTGTCCAATGGCCTCGTCGCGGGTGTAGCCGGAAATGCGCTCGAACCCCGGATTGACATACTGGATGCCGCCCTTCCTGTCGGTGATGACCACGGAATCGTAGGCCTGATCGATGCCGGTGTTGAGCAGTTTGAGCTCTGCCTCCGATTTGAGGCGTTCGCTGATGTCGCGCATGATGCCGATCGCATGCCATGCGCCGTTGAACCTGACGCTCGACACGGAAAGCTCGATGGGGATGTCATCCCCGTTCTTGTGGCGGGCTTTCAGTTCCACGGTCTTGCCCACGAAAGGCCCGGTCCCGGTTGTCCGGAAGACGGTGAAACCCTTCAGGAACCGCTCCCGCCGATTCTCGTCCATGATGAGCTCGTGAACGGCCATGCCGACCGCCTCTTCGACACTGTAGCCGAATATCCTTTGTGCGGCGGAGTTCCAGAAGGATACGCGGCCATCGTTGTCGACCATGATGACGGCGTCCTGGGCGGAGGCGCTGATCTTCCTGAATTTTTCCTCGCTTTCACGCAGTTCCAGCTCGATCCGCTTCCGCTCCGTGATGTCCATCATGAGGACCACATGGCGGACGATCTCGCCGTTCCCGTCCATGCCGGGCGAGATTTTCACGTTGTAATACCTGCCGCCGACGGGGAGCGGGCTTTCGAGCGATAGGGGGGCTTTCGACCCGGCCACCTCGTTGATGGGACAGAAGGCGCTGGGACGGTCGAGACCGGCGAAGACCTCATGGCACTTCCTGTCGGCCACGGCGTCTTCGGTGGTTCCCAGGAGGGCCAGGCCCACATTGTTCATGCGCTTTATGGTCCTGTCGGCGTCGAGAATCAGCAAAATGTCGTCGAGGGCATCGAACGAATCCCGCCAGTCGGCTTCCGCACGCGCGATGTTTTCCTCCATTTCCCTGCGCTCGGTGATGTCCATGACGAGGCCGAGCATCCGTTCCGGCCTGCCGTCCTCCCCCCTGAACACGCTTCCCCGCTCCATGAGCCAGCGTACGCCGCCGTCCTTGGCGATGATCCGGTGCTCAACGGAAAAATCGGCGGAATCCCGAATCGCCGCGTCCACGGCATCCATGACCCGCTGGCGGTCGTCGGGATGAATGATCGAGAGCAGGCCCCGGTAGGTTTCACCGATCTCGTCAGGGTCCCAGCCGGTTATGGGCTCCGTTCCCGCCGACCAGTGGAGGGTGCCCCGGTCCAGGTCCCAGTCCCAGCTTCCCACGCTCGCCATGCGCTGCGCCAGGCGGTACCGGTCCTCGCTTTCGTGCATGGCGGTTTCGGCCCTGATGCGGGCGATGACGGCGCCCACACTGCCGGCGATGCTTTCGAGGGTGGTGGCCGACGAGGAGGAAAGGTGCCCGCCGGTGTGTGAAGAGAGCACCAGACAGGCCACCGTCCCCGCCTGGAACTGGACCGGAAACACGGCGACCGAGACGATGCCCTCCCCCCGTTCCAGGGCGCCATTGGTGCCGGTAATGCTTTCGAGGTTTCCGGACTGTGATAGTCCCCGGTTCATGAAAACGGCGCGGGGATCGTCTGGGGCGATCCGCGAGACCGACCGGACGAACTCCTCTGCGAGGCCGCGGTGAACGAGCAGTTCATATTCGTTCGTTTCCTCGTTTACGATATAAATGCCTCCGCTGTCGACCGAATCGAATCCGAGGGCGGTTTCCAGGATCATTTCGAGCGCGTCTTCGAGGTTGTTCGTCTTCCCCAGCGAGATGCCGAGATCTCTCTGGAGCTGGATGGCGCATTCGTTGTTCTTGCGTTCGCTGATATCCTCGACGACGGCAAGATAGCAGAGGGTATCATCGGAATCGGCGGTGATGCGTGTCACCGAAAGATGCGTCCAGAGCTCGGGTCCGGCCTTCCGTCGCAGGCGGACGTCGCTCCTGAAGGGGCTTTCAATGGTGATGGATGTTTCGGGAACATCGGTGACGTCGCGGTCGTCCGCCAGATCGAGGAAAGGTGCGCCTTCCAGGTCTTCGGCCGTGTATCCGGTCAAAGCGAGAAAGGCGGCGTTGACCCGGGCGATACACAAATCGTGGTCGAGGAGCGCCGCGCCCGAAGGCAGGGTCCCGAACAGCAGTGCGAAACCCGCCGCTTCCATGAGCCCTTCGACGCAGGACTGCTGATCGTCATGTCTTTCAGAGTTTTTCATGTGTTTCCGTTTACGAGTGTGCGGATCCCCCATGCGGTCTTTCGGGCCGTGCCGCAGCGTACCGGATAAACATCGATAGCCGGGGAGGGAAGTGTTGTAATCTATCATGATATTCGGGCCGAATAAAGAAGAAAATAAACATGGTCAAGGATTGGCGGCCCCGCGCTTTTTTTCGGGACGCGCAATGAACAATTGACAAACGCACCGTTCCATCGTTTATATATAGATGTCATAACTGTCCGGAGAACGATTCACAGAATAGTATTAACCGGGTATCAATTGAAGTAAGCATACATTTATACGTTTTGGCTCCATTGTATAACCCCTCCGTCGCTTC
>CAYNWJ010000197.1:0-7355 GCA_964400815.1 uncultured bacterium | reverse complement strand
ATCGTCGCCCCCTGCATTCTCGACGCCGCGTCACCCCTTGACGCTCCGCCGCCCCTGCCGGACGGCTGGCGTGACTTCGTGGGGGCGTATCGGGACTCCTGGGGAGAGTACCGGGTGCTTCCCCGGGACGGGGGACTGGTGATGATCTTTCCCGAGGCCGAGGACCCGCTGGCTTCGGTGTGGGATCTGATACCCGCAGGCGGCGCCGTCTTTACCATCGAGGGAACGGGGTACGGAGACATTGGTGAGACCGTGGTTTTCGAGCGCGGACCGGACGGTTCCGTCGTCCGGGTGAAGATCGGCGAAAATTACGCTGTGAAGGTGAATGAATGATGCGGCATGGATGTCATGCGTGATAACCATGCGGGTTTGATACTCACGGATATCTGAATTGGACGGTTGGCGATGCATTTCGAATCACCCGAAGAACTCGGCGCCGCCATCGAGCGTGACCTCGAGGAGACCGCGCTCGCGCATCCTGTGACGGGTCTTTCCCCATCCGGTCTCCGGCGGCGACTCAACGCATTCAGGGGCGTGCACGAGCGGGGAACCGGGGAAATACGCCGCCTCCACGAGGAGGGGGCATCCGGCATCGCGACCGCACGCAGGCTCTCGGCTTTGACCGGCGCGTTCGTCCGGCACGCCTACAGGAGCGTCTTTCACGATGATTCCCGCGGCCTCTCACTCGTGGCGCTGGGCGGGTTCGGCCGCGAGGAGCTCAATCCCCACTCCGACGTGGACATCCTCTGCCTCGTGGACAGGGACGAAGACGGCGGTTACCGTAACGGCATCACCGACACCAGGATCGGTGATATGCTCCAGTTCCTGTGGGACATGCGGTTCGATCTCGGGCACTCCACGCGCACGACGGCGGAGTGCGTCGTTGCGGCGCGCGGGGACGACCACCTGGCGACATCCCTCATCGACCGGCGGTTCATCTGCGGGGACCGTGCGCTCTTCGGCCGTCTGGAGCGTGAATTCGACGAATGGCTCTCCGGCGGAACGGCGGACCGTCTCGCCGATATCAAGATCGCGGAGCGGCGCAACCGGCTCGCGGCGTACCACGACACCGTCCAGATACAGGCCCCGAATATCAAGGAATGCCCGGGCGCCCTCAGGGATGTCCACGTCACCCGCTGGCTGGCGGTGCTCGACGGGGGATCGCCGGGAATCGGTCATTTCATAGAACAGGACGTCATCACCCAAGACGACAGGGACGAGTTTGAGCGTAATTTCGCGTTCCTTCTCAGGCTCCGGCACACGCTGCATTTTCTCGCCGGGAAGCACGCGGACATCCTCGATCACCTGTCCCTTCCCGACACCGCGCGGGGCATGGGATACGCGGGCGGGGGCATCGTGCCGGTGGAACGGATCATGCACGACTATTACATGCGCGCCGGCCGGGTCAAGCGCCTCACCGACCGTATCGTCCGCCACATGCTCGAGGCATGCGCAGGAGATGCTCCGGCGGCATACCGTGAAATTTCACCCGGCATCCTTGCGGGATCCACGGACATCCGCATCGAAGACGAGGCGGCGGACTGCGGTGACGACCCGGTCTCGGTTCAAAACCTGCTCGTCAATGTCTTCGCGGCGGTCGGAACGCTTGGTCTCCCGCTCTCCTGCGAAACATCGTCGAAGATCGAACGCGCCGTGGCGGCCTGCCCGGAGGACATTCCCGAACGTCCCGGCGTACGCGCGGCCTTTCACCGGCTTCTGACCATGGGGGCCGGGGTGTCGCGGGCGCTCAGGCTCATGCACGAGACGGGGGCGCTGGTCAGGCTCATTCCCGAGTTTGCGGAAATATCGTGGCACTATCAATACGACTTCTACCACACCTACACCACGGACGAACACTCGATCCGGGTGGTGGAAAATCTTGAACACCTGGCGGTCACCGACGATCCGTCGCTGGCCGACCTGCGGGATATGATACTCGATGTGACCGCCCGCAACGCCCTCTATCTGGCGGGCCTCCTGCACGATATCGGCAAGCTCGGCGGACGCGGGCACGCCCACCGTGGGGAGGTCATGGCGGCGCGTGCCCTGGCGCGGCTGGAATTCGACACCCGCACCATCGAGCTTGTCCGCTTCCTCATCCGCGAGCACCTCCTCATGAGCCACATCTCCCAGCGGCGGGACATCGACGACGACGAGACCATCGGAGATTTCGTGGAGCGCGTGGGCAGCGCCAACCGCCTCAGGATGCTCACCCTCCTCACCTTCGCCGATCTCATGGCCCTCTCGGAAGGGGCGCTCACCGACTGGAAGAAAACCCTCCTCCGCGAGCTCTACCGCCGCGCCCTCGTCACCATCGAAAAAGGCTTTGAGCTGACTTTCGGAAGCCGCAGGGAGGGGATCGAAAGCCTCGTTTCGGCGCTTTCGGGACAGTTTCCCGCCGACACCGTCCGCAGGCACCTGAATCTCCTTCCCGGCCAGTATGTCCGTGTCACCTCACGCAGGGCGGTGCGCAGGCACATCCACGGCATCGCGCTCATGCGGCGGCGGGGTGTGTGGGCGTCCTTCCGCAGGGCGGGCAACATCAGCCATCTCATCGTGATCACCGACGACTATCCCCGCGCCCTCTCCGACATCTGCGGAACCATCACCTCATCGGGCATCAACATCATCGGAGCACGCATCTTCACCCGCAGCGACGGCATCATCATCGACACCTTCCTGGTGACCGGAGACGACGGATCGGCGGCCATCCCCCGGGAACGCCAGCGCGAGTTCAAGCGGACCATGGCCGGAGTGGTCCGCGGGGGCACGGAGGTGTCCGCCCTCATCGAGACCTACCGCCGCCGCTGGCGCCGCAGGAAGCGCAACGTGGTCTTCGCCCCGCCGAGGGTTCGCGTCCACAATGACGTCTCATCCCGCTATACGGTCATCGACGTGTTCGCCATCGACTATACGGGGCTGCTCTACGACATCACCAGCGTGCTCGCCTCCTTCGGGCTCGACATCCACACGGCGCGCATCGGGACCGACGAGGACCAGGTGGCGGACGCCTTCTATGTCAGGGACGGGGAGGGGAACAAGATCGAGGACCCGGATCTGGTGGCGGCGCTCGAGCGGGCCATCGTCACCCGGCTGAACGAGGCCTACGGCTGACAACACCGCGGGCGCACATTCCTCAGATGGTCACCACGGGCAGACCCCAGGCCTCCCTCAGACGCAGATAGTTCTTCCTGGTGAGAAGCACCATGACGGGATTCTTCGAGCCGTCGAGCTCCGAGAGCAGGGTGAGCATGTCCTCCTCGGAGATGGCGGTGCAGCCGGCGGTGGGGGAGTTGAAGTTCCGCCAGAGGTGGATGAAGATGCAGCTCCCGGCGCCTGCCTTCGGGCGGCGGGTGTTGTGCCCCACGAAGATGGCGTATTTGTAGAGGTCGTCTCCCCGGAGCATGGTCTCGAAGGACGAGAGCCTGTCGCGGTCGACACCGTCCGCCTCCTCGTCCACGATCTCGTTGTAGAACCGCGATTCGGGATCGTCCACGCACAGAAGGCCGGGTCCGGACTGTGTATAGGGGAAGTCGATGCGGACGTTCGTCGCCGGCTGATAGCCGTAGGCTCCCAGCAGGGGAAAGGCCCCCTGCGGCGAGGTCCCGTCGCCCTCCACCTTCACCGGTTCTCCATCCAGCCGGTCGCCCTCCCTGTGCAGCCCGCGGCCCCACGCCGTACCGTTCCTTCCGATCACCGCCGAGCAGGAGAATCCGAAACTCCATTCACCGCCCCCGCGCTCGAAGAACTGGAGCACCGCCTTCTTCGAGTTCCCCGTGGAAGCCAGCACCAGCACGAGCTGATCCGAGCCCTTCAGGGGATCGGAGGGGGTGTGGGAACGTATGACATGGAACAGCCCGAGGCCGATAAGGAGGGCCCCCACGATGAGGGAGGTGAGGATGACGGGTGTCTTTCTCATGGGCGCGTGTCCGGGGTGACGGGTGATCGTATACCGATCAATCTAAGAAAAATCGCGGGAGGAGGCAAGGGGAGCGATCAAAACTCATCCCCCGGCCCCTTCTCTTCAGTCTTTGAAGAGAAGGGGAGATATGTCTCGGGAGTTTCTCTGGCAGGAGTCCCCCTCTTTCGCGTACGGGAGAGGGGGTGATCCGCAGGATCGGGGGTGAGTGGTTTTCACGTCCCCCGCATCTCACGGTGCCGGTCGATCCACCAGCCCAACGGCACGAGCAGCCACAACATGAGCGTTGTCACCGCGATCACCATGCTGTCGTCCGGCGGCGGGCCACCGAAGACATTGGCCGCATACAAAAGCGCCAGGAAACCCGCGAGTCCCCACAGCGCCCATGTCCCCGTCCGGTCCCGCGCCCGATCAGATCGAGGAACCAGTGACTCGTCACCAGCACCCCGAGGACAACCGCGTCCTTCACCTTCCGCCTGAAAATCCAGTACGTCCCGCCCACAAGCACCGCCCAGCCGAGCACCGCGGCAAGGCTGTGGGTGAAAGGATAGTGCTCGAATTTCAGCGGTTTCACCACCGTATTCCCCGGCTCGACCTTCACGCTCTCCAGACCGGTAAGCAGAAACAACGGCCAGAGGACGTCGAGGAACTGGGCGGCGAGGAACAGCACGCCGAGGGAGACACGCGGGGCCGCTTTCTTTGCGGCGAGGGCTATGGAGCAGTGGCCGAGGAGCATGGGGGGGACCTAAGGAAATTTAATTACGTGGACATAGCTTATGTTATTTTGATCTTTCATTTCATGTGTAATAAAATAAATTTTATATGTCCCAATATCGGATTTGCCTATTAATTGGTCTTTTCAAATCAGTGCCTTTTGTTAGGTTACATTCTTTACATAATAATTGAAAATTTGTCGGGTCGTTAGTTCCTCCATCAGCCAATGGTATAATATGATCCAAATGGTATGTATTAAATTGATAAACTTGACCTGATACATCTTTCATACAGATTTGACATCTTCCTCGGTCCCGAAAATATATAGCTTTTTGCAACCATTTTGGTAGATAATGCAACCTGTTAATAAAGCCTTTCTTATTTATGTTTTTTGAAATGTTAGAATAATTGTTATTTTTAATTATTTTTTGCAAATATAACTGAAATTCATGCAAAAATACTTTATCATTGAAAAGAATTTCAAAAGCTGCTTCAGCCATGATAAAAGCTGTTGAATTTAACAATTTATTTAGGTCATTGAAATGTTCATCAATTTCTATTTTGTTTAACCAATGAGGCGAATCAATATCTGCAAGTTTCAAATAAATTTTATAAAAATCAATGTTTTCAGAAGGATATATGGCATGAAGTTCTTCATCAATTGCATTTAATTCGTAATTCTCAAGGAAAATATGTAATAAAGTATGCTTATGTGGTTTGCTTGCTTTTTCAATGAAAGTAGTATTATTATGATCAACAAAATCTTCAAAATATTCAAGCCCTTCCTTGATGTCGATCGTTATATATTTCAATAAAATATAACTGGCTTGAATATTATAGAATCGCTTCATAAAAACAATCCTATTATAAGGTATAATTAACTCGATAATATTTCAAAACACCACATACAAAACCGCCTGCAACGCCAGAATAAACAGCGCGAACACCCTCAAATCAACCAATGAGAACGCCTTCTCATCCTCCGACTTTCCCGGCAGCTGCGGCGGGAGCGCGGCCACCCAGAGGGCGAGGGCGGCGAGAACGCCGAAGACGAGGGTCCATACGGCCCACATGGGGATGGCGGCGACGAGGGTGTAGACGGAATGGGCGACGGGCCTGAGAATGGCTGCGATGAGATGTTTCATGAGCGGGCCTCCTTCGATGAGCCGTTCATGGTGAAGATGAGCCCCTCGAGCTGTTCGGCGGGCGGGGCCGTGGTGAGGAGGCTGGTGACCACGGTTGCGGTGAACCCGCCGACGAAGGCCCAGAAGGCGATGTAGAGGAAGGGCTCGGGTGTGGTGAAGATCATGTCGCGCACGAAGAAGAGGGTGGCGGAGACCATGACGCCGAACCCGAGTCCCGCGAGCGCTCCCTGTGCGGTGGTGCGCCGCCAGAGCAGGCCGAGGAGTATGATGGCGAGCAGCGGCCCCTGCACGAAGCTGAAGACCGTCTGGAAATAGCCGTAGATGCTCGGGAACCTCCCGGCGATGGGCGCGGAGAGCACGCCGAGCGTGAGGAAGCAGGCGATGAGTATCTTGCCCACGATCATGTAGTGCCGGTGGGTCTCGTTCGGGCGGAATATGGCGCCGTAGATGTCCTTCGTCCAGAGGGTTGCGGCGCTGTTGAGATAGGAGTCGATGCTGGACATGAGGGCGGCGAGGAAGGCCGCGAAGACCAGCCCGGTGAGTCCCGGCGGGAGATACTGCTGGATGAGATTTGGATAGACATCATCGCCGGATTCGAGTCCCGGAAGGAGGATGATGCCGGCGAGCCCCGGCCCCACGAGGAGGAAGGGGATGAAGAGCTTGAGGAGCGATCCCCAGAGCACGCTCTTCTTGGCTTCGTATTCGCTTTTTGCGCCGAGGGTGCGCTGGACGATGGCCTGATTGCCGATCCAGTAGGCGGGGCCCATGACGAAGCTGAGCCCGAAGATCACCCCCGCCCAGCCATAGGGCGACGAGGTGTCCATGGGGATCATGAGCTCGAAATGCTGGGCGTATTTGTCGCCCATGGCGGTGACCTGGGTCATCAGCTCGCCCCAGCCGCCGATTTTGAAGAGGGCGACGACGAGGATGATGGCGCTCCCCGCGAACATGATGACGCACTGGACGGCGTCGGTGTAGACCACGGCCGCCAGCCCGCCGACGAGGGTGTAGACGCCCACGACCGCGGCGATGATGAGGATGGAGAAGGTCACCGGCCAGCCCATGAGGATGTTCATGGCCTTGGCAGCGGTGTAGAAGAAGATGCCCAGGAGGAAGACCATGAAGATGCCCTGGATGAGGGCCACGATGGTGCGGACGGCCTGGTTGTAGCGGCGGCCGAGGAACTCGGGCACCGAGAAGACCCCCGTTTTCCAGTAGAAGGGGATGAAGATGAAGGCCCCGAGCATCATCGCGGGGATGCAGCCGAACCATTCGAAGTTTGCCAGCGCGATGCCGTAGATGTAGGCCGCGCCGGCGACGCCCACGAAGTCGAGAGCCCCGATGTCCGACACCACCATCGACATGCCGATGGCCCACCACGGCAGCTTCTTGCCCCCGAGGAAATAGTCGCTGTCGTCCTTGATGAAACGCCCCATTCGGAGGCCGAATATCATCATGAATACGAGATACAGCCCCACGATGATCATGTCGATGAGAACGAGTTTGCCCATGGGATTCCTTTGGTAGCGTTTGTATTGATGATATGTGCGTGTCGTCTGTGTCGTCGCCGGAAACAG
>CAYNWJ010000196.1:0-7359 GCA_964400815.1 uncultured bacterium | reverse complement strand
ATTCTGGGCGAGGCGGGCATCAACGTGGAATACATGTACGCCTTCGTCGAGAAATCGTCCGACAACGCCGTGATGATATTCCGTATCGAGGATATCGGGAAGGCAGCCGATGTGCTCAGGAACAAGAACATCAACATTCTGTCGCACGAGGAAGTGACATCGCTCTGACACCAGTATTCATTCACATGGAGGGACGTGTATGACACATGCTTCCTGACGGTGACGGTGATTCGGGAAAATGACAGGGCGTTTCTCCCGGCGGCCTCTCCGCGAATCAGGCGGTTTCGGGCCGGGCGTGCCGGATGTACCGGCGGATGAAACGTGTTTTCCCATACCGGACCGGCTCCGTTGCATCTTGAAACTTCGACCACATCAAAACTCCATCGGGGGGAGAACATGAAAAAATGCTCAATTGTTCTGCTGACCTTTCTGCTTGCCATTATCGGTACGCAGGTGTCCGCATGGGAGCTCATTGACGACGACAACCAGGTGCTGACCGTCGACGGCCACATGCAGTACCGCGGCCGCATCTACAACCTCGACTTCAACGACGACAGCACGCGCGGCAGTCTCAACCGTGTCAACTACTATGGCGACCTGTCCCTCGGTTTCCATGTCAAGCCAACCGACAACGTGCGCGCCTATTTCGAGTTCAACAAACTCATCTTCCTCGGCCAGCGCTTCCGTTACAACACCATTCAGACCGGCGAGGAAGTGATGCCCGAGGATTTCACGCTTCCGGACGGCACCACGATTCCTCTCGAGCGTAATGTCGACGAGGCTTGGGAACTTCACATGCGCCAGGCATGGATGGATTTCAAGGTTCCGCGCGTGCCCTTCAACCTCAAGTTCGGCCGCCAGCCCTTCATGCTCGGTAACGGCATTTATACGAACACCTATATCGCCTCCGTTTTCGGCTGGCAGTTCTACAGCCAGTTCGCCGAAGGCATGCCTTCGATCCGTTTCGGTTCGATGAAGTATTTCGAGGGCAGCCGCGAAAATTATGAATACGATATCAACAAAAACGAAGATGCGGACGATATCGACCTCTTCTTCGTCGACAGTCAGATGAACCTTCCCATGGAGGGTTCGACGGCCGGCGCGTTCCTCACCTATTTCAACGACCGCAGTCTCGACGGTGATCAGCTCTCGCACATCAATCTCGGTCTCACGGCGAACATCAAGCTCCCCGCCGGCTTCTCCGCCAAGGGTGAGTTCGACATCCAGACCGGCAAGAAGGAGTTCGACAACGCGAACACCGACGACATCGACTGGAACGGCTATGGCCTGATGCTCGGCATATCCGCTCCTCCCCTTGCGAACAACAACCTCATTCTTTCCGGTGAGTTCGGCATGGGCAGCGGTGACGATCCCGACACGGCCGACGAGTTCGAAGGCTATGTGGGCGTCGGTCCCTTCTATCCCTATGCGTTCGCATATGAATATCGTTTCCTGCACTGGATCCACAACTCGAGCAAGTTCTATTCGAACAATTCCCGCGGCATGGTCGAAAACCTTGCTCCGGGTCTCGAGAACACCACCTATCTGAAAGCGACCGCAAACATCCATCTGCCGGACATCGGCCTTCCGAACCGTCCCCGCTTCCTGTTCAGCCCCATCTATCTGGGCATGACCCAGGAGGGAGAGGCCTTCGGATACGAGTTCGACAACATTCTGGTCGCCCCGCTCTACAAGGGCTTCAGCTATATGTTCGTGCTCGCCTATGTGATGCCTTCGGACTACATGAAGGACCGCGGCCTCAAAGACAACGCGTGGTGCATCAGGTCGCAGCTCGAACTCACATTCTGATGCCGTGAAATACTTCAATTCCGTGTGAAAAAAGCGTATTGCGCTGGATTCGAAGGAGTTGATGCATTATATTCGAAGGGATGCGCAGCTAGACCGCGCATCCCTTCCTTTTTTCGGACGAGGCATGGACCGCAGCGTCCATGTGGAGTACGGGACCATGATGCGGGGAAAACGGAGCGCCGATGGATTCAGTACGAAGCGCCGCGATGAATGACACCGGTTCGATCTGGCGGCCCAAATGGTTCATCATCACCCGGTTCATGGCGGTGGCCGGCGTTGCGGGTGCGTTGGTCTTTTCCCGCTTCCTTTTCCATATCCACGAGGTCCGGTATCTTCCCATAGCGGTTTTATGTTTCATCCTTTTTCTCACCAATCTTATCTATCTCGCCTATTATCGCTCCGGACGGCTTGCCGGCCCGTCCGGCGTAATCGACGAATCCAGGGCGGCCTTCTTCACGACCATTCAGATCAACGCCGACCTGTTCATACTCACCCTGATGCTGCATTACGGCGGCGGGGCGACGAACCCGTTCATTCTCTATTATTTCTTTCATCCGATCCTCGCCTCGATACTGCTCTCCAGGCGCGCCGCCTATATCGAAGCGGCTGTGGCGTCGGTCCTGTTCAGCGTGCTGGTGCTTCTCGAGGGGTACGGCATCGTGGGGCACTACAATGTTTTCTGTCCCGGGTATCACTCGCATCCGACATTCATGGCCGGCATGATATTCGCCGTAACCTCCGCCATTTTCATCGCCGTATACATGGCCACATCGATCATGGAACGTCTCCGCGGACATCAGTTGGACCTGGAACACTCCCTTCAGGAACAGAAACGGCTGGAGGAGGAGAAATCGCGTTTCCTCGATGTGGTGGCACATGATCTCAAGAGCCCTCTCGCGTCCATCGAAACCATGATCGGCTCGACGCTCTCCGTCCATGGCGAAAAAATTCCCCCGGATGTGAGAAAAATTCTCGAACGCATTCCCGTGCGGACACAGGAACTGCTCCGCTTCATCCGCGATCTTCTCGAATTTTCCCGCGTCTCCTCTCTGGAGCAAATGAAGCCATCATTCAAGCCCCTCAATTTCCTTCCCATCGTGACCGCCACGGTCGAAATGCACATGTCGCAGGCGATGGAAAAGGACATTGCCGTGCGCGTTGACGCCGACCCGAACCTGCCGCCGGTACTGGGAAGTCCCGATCATCTCGAACGGGTGGTGTCGAACCTCGTATCCAACGCCATACGGTACACCGGCAACGGCGGCGCCGTCACCGTAAAAGTGAACAGTGCTGAAGACATGGTGATCCTGACCGTCACCGACACGGGCATCGGCATCCCGGAACATGCCCTTCCCCATATTTTCACCGATTTCTTCCGGGCGGACAACGCCAAGAAATTCACCTCCTCCGGCACCGGGTTGGGAATGTCCATCACGAAATCCATCGTCGAGCAGCACGACGGCAGCATCTCCGTGAAGAGCCAGGAGAGCGAAGGGACGGCTTTCACCGTAAAGCTGCCGGCAATCAATACTGATAAAGGCGGCGCCGACGATTGACGGTCCTGTTGTGCTTGCCCCCTTGCTGTTGGTGAATCCCCATCATCCTACCTTCCGTATAACTCCCGCACACTGCACAGAAATACCACAGCTGACGACCTTGGTCATGCCGTCATACGTGGGTGTGGTCCTGCTCTGACGCGATGAATTGCATGCGGATGGCCCGGATCACGGTGATTCCGGTGCGTGAGATCACTGCGGTGGAGGGGGTGAAATATTGGCGGGTGACTGGATCAGTCTGAAACGGGTGCGGCCTTGACGGTTTTTGACAAAGACGGCGGAAGAGGGCGTGTGGGAATCCTTCTTCCGCCGAATGTCATCGGTGACCGCGCAGAAGAACGCGGGATTTACAGCATTGCCACCAGAGTGTTTTTTCTTTCCAGAATGGAGATGGCGCCGTCGAGTGAATACTTGTCCTCATCCACGAGCTTCTTGACGAATTGCGCGCGCTGGATATCGTCTTTCGAATACCGCCTGAAACGTCTCGTGCCGCACTCCACATAGACTGGATCAACTATCCCTTTGTTCTCCCAGTAGCGGAGGCGCTCGAACGAGATACCGATTTTCTTCTTGGCGTCGTTGGTTCCGAACCGGTTGTCATTTCTCTTCATGATCCCACCTTTCGTGTGTTTGCGCTGGCACTGTAACCGTTTTCCGATTATAAGCCGATTCCAGTCATGGAATTACAGTATTTCTGCATGTTTGTTGTAATGGAAATATAGCAAACACGGGGGACAATACAAGGGGGCAAAGATGGGTGGTAAATGGTCATGAAATATGACCAGCAGGAATGGCCGGGCCCGGTATGACGCCTGTTTGTGTGTCAGGACATACGCCGGAGATAGGTCGCGAGGTTGATGCTTTGATTGGTGAGATTCAGCTTTTGCCGGATATGCTTGCGATGGTTTTCGACCGTTTGGGTGGAAATATTCATCAGGCGTGCGATTTCCTTGTTGGTCAGTCCTGTTTTGATCATGGTGCAGATCTCGACTTCACGGGGGGTGAGTCTGAGGTTCAGTTCCGTTATCGCCCGGCCGAAGGATGATGTCAGGTTGTCGAGAACATGCCGGAGCAGGTCTATGTACTCCTCCGAGGGGCCGCCGTGGCTGATCTGGTCCAGGATGGGATAGACGAGTTTCCTGACATTCGTGATGATCTCGTCCTTGAGCGTGTTTTTTTCGATCTCGATCTGTCCGACGACCTCCCGCAGGGCGATGTTTTTCTGTTCGAGTTTTTCCGTCTGTTCCCTGAGCATGCTTTCGGAGCGCTTCAGGGCCTCCTCGGCCTCTTTGCGGAGCGTGATGTCACGGAGGATGCCGGTAAGCCCGGTCACCTCGCCGCTGTTGTCATATTGGATCATGCCGTTGTCCTCGACCCAGATCACCTCGCCGCCCTTCGCCATCATGCGGAACTGCGAGGGAAATTCCTCGCCGCGCAGGATCGACAGTTCGAATTCCTTCCGGACGGTTTCGAGATCGTCGGGATGTACGAATTCGAAAAATGAGCGCCCCGTCACCTCCTCGCTGGTATAACCGTACCGGCGAATCTGGGGGCCGATATACTGTATTCTCGATTCCATGTCGGTGGAATACATGATATCCCTGATGCTTTCGGCCAGGGAGTGATACTTGTGCTCGTTTTCGCGAAGGGCGCGCTCGGCGAGCCATCTCTGGAGGGCGATTGCCGCCTGGTTGCAGAAGGACTCCACAAGGTCGGTGTGAAGCGGGGGCGAATCCTGGAACATGATGATGGTCGTGACACCGTAGATGCGTCCCTGCGTGACGAAGCCGATGCCGTAAATGGCGCCGATATTGAAAATGCGTTCAATGGTGGAACAGAGGATGCGGGGCAGCTGTTCGAATGTCAGCTCGCGGATGCCATCGACCCGGTTGAGACCGCCGGTGCCGATGGATTTCTTCTGCTTCTCTGTGAGGGTGAAGCGCATTCCGACGGGATGACGTCCCAGGTGTTTGACGAGCGTTTTCATTCGTCCTGATAGACCGATGAACTCCCGTGTGACCAGTTGGTTGGTCGTATCGTCGAACGAGCTGATTGCAACGGCGGCTCCGCCGGTGATCTCGTGGAGTTTCTCGCAGATATGACGGTACATGTCATCATCGGGTGAGAGTTTCACGAATTCGAACGCCGAATCGGTCAGGAAGCGCAGATGATTGAAATACCGCTGTTCCTTTTCCATTGCCCTTTTGCGCTCGGTAACATCGAGAATGATGCCCTGATAGTGTGATATGACGCCGTTTTCATCGTGGATGGCTTTCGTCATGTCATCGACCCAGCGTATATCGCCGTCGCTGGTGATGAGTCGGTATTCCTGCCTGAACTCGTCGAGACCGCATTCGGCGTTGATGCGCAGTTCGCGCTCGAGACGGGGAACGTCGTCCGGATGGGTGATGCCCGGCCATGACACCCTGCCTGAGGTGAAATCATCCGGTGTATAGCCGTAATGACTCACATTGTCGGAGACGAAATCCACGGGCCAGCCCTTCGCAACCCGCCAGAGGAACACCACGACCGGGCTGCGGTTAATAATGGATTCATAGTCCCGGACCTTTGCGAGCATCTCCCGCATGGTGGTCTGCGCCCTGTTCCTTTCGGTGATATCGCGGGCGATTCCCTGGATTGCATAGGGCTTGCCGCTCCGGTAGATGAGGGATGCGTTCGTTTCCACCTGGACGAGAGCGCCGCTCTTCTTTTTCAGGGAGTATTCGGTGGTTTGCCGCTGGTGGCCCGATGCGAGGATTTCCTGGTTTGTGCGAAGCGCCTGTTCCATCTGGGATTCGTCGATGAGATCGGAGAAATTGAGCCCCTTGATCTCTCTTCTCGAATATCCGAGCAGGTTGAGCGCCGAAGGATTCGCGTCGATGAAATCGCCCTCGAAATCATGGATGTAGACGCAGTCGAGTGAGCGGTCGAACAGGCCGCGGTAGCGGATTTCGTTTTCACGCATCCGTTCCTCGGCGACCTTCCGTTCGGTGACATCCCTGCTGACTCCCGCGAGGCCCGTAAAGTTCATGGTGTTGTCGAATGTATAGTCGGCGCTGATTTCACACCATTTCGTGGTGCCTTCACGGGTGATATGCTCCACATCCATGACGATGGGCTCATAATAGGAATGCTCTTCCCTGTGACGCATTTCCTCCTGGAAACGTTCGATGCTCTCAGGTGTCAGATAGGAAATGAGCGATGTTCCGATGACATCCTCGGCCGAGTAGCCGATGCAGCGTTCGACCGAGGGGGTGACGAAGGTGAAAACACCATCGGCGTCGACCGCCCAGACGACATCGGTCAGATGGGCGGTGATGAAACTGAGATTGGCCTCGCTCCGGAGCAGTTCCTCCCGGGACTGGGCATACCGGGTTATGTCGTTGAGGTGGATGATGTAATATGCACTGTCCGGCGGGGGAGCGTCGAACCTGAACGCCGTCGCCGAGATGGACAGGGCGCTGCCGTTCTTTGACGTCGCATGTGTCATGTGGCTGGCCAGGGGAACGCCCTTTTCAAACAGGGACAAAAGGAACTGGCGTGTCCTGGCCGCCTCGTTTCGGTCCGGAATCAGGACTTCGATCCAGGCCGATGGATCGGGAATCTCTTCCAGATCGGACCGTGAATAACCGGTCATCTCGAAGGTCTCATCGTTCGCTGCGATGATGTTTCCAACTGAATCGAGAAGGACCGCCGGCCTGCCGGTGGCGAGATAGGTGTCCACAATTCGGGACCGCCCGGAGTTGCTTTCCGAAGAGCTCGACATGCGTGGTGTTCCCGTGGGATGTCAGTTCATGATGTTGGTGAAGGCGGTGTTGTTTCTCCAGCCTTCATTGGAAGTATAGTATGCCCGGCGGCAAATTGAAAGTTTGAAATGGTGTTCAGAACTGTCCGGAGAACGGATCAAATATGATTGTTATTCGTTGCAGGAAAACTCACCCCCCGCGATGAAGGTATTTGGTATTCTGTTGTTTTTACAGCGCTTCCCCCTCTC
>CAYNWJ010000195.1:0-7382 GCA_964400815.1 uncultured bacterium | reverse complement strand
GGCCATCACTATCAAGAAATCCGGCACCCGTAAGGAGGAGCTCCTGCTGACCGAAGCCGAACTCAACCGTATCTGGGTCCTCCGCCGCATCATGGATCCCATGGGCACATCGGAGGCCATGGAGTTCCTCATCGACAAGATTCGCTCGAGCAAGACGAACAAGGAACTCCTGGAGAACATGAGCCAGGTGTCCGTCTGATTCCACAGCGTGGTCACCGTCTGATCGGTCCGGTCCCGCGGAGGATGATCCCTCCCGCCTTTCCCTGAATCAACCATGCGTCTTTGGGTTTTTCCTGCATGCGCGGCGGTGTCCGTACATACCGTGATTCAGCCAAATTTTTACTGGTGTCATGCTGCCGAAGTCGATATATTATATATCTTCTACGAAATAATATTTGCTGCGTGTTTTGAAACCGGGCGAACACCCCGGGCGTATGAACGGGTGAACGCCGCAGGCCGCACGGTTCTTGCCCGCATGACGCCCACGTCCCGGAACGAGTGATACAATACCGGTTCCTCAATAATAAGGAGCAGGCTCTATGATTACCATTCAGAACCTCACGAAATACTACGGCGATTTCAAGGCGGTCGATGACATCTCCTTCGAAGTCCGCGATGGTGAGATTCTGGGTTTTCTCGGCCCCAACGGCGCCGGAAAGACCACGACGCTCAAGATGCTCACCTGCTACATGCCGCCGACCCAGGGAAGCATCAAGTTCAACGATCTCGACGTGCGCGAAGATTCCATGACGATCCGCGGCATGATCGGCTATCTGCCGGAAAGCGCGCCGCTCTACGAGTACATGAGTGTCCTCGAATATCTCGACTATATCTGCGATCTCAGGGAAATCACGGGCCAGTGGAGCAAGGACCGGATGGAGGCCATGATACAGACCTGCGGCCTTTCGAAGATGATCGGCAAGAACATCGGGGAGCTTTCGAAGGGCTACCGTCAGCGCGTGGGGATCGCCCAGGCCATGATCCACGAGCCCGAGATCATCATCCTCGACGAGCCCACGGTGGGTCTCGATCCCAACCAGATCGTGGAGATCCGCAATCTCATCAAGGAGGTGGGGAAGGAGAAGACGGTCATGCTCTCCACCCACATCCTGAGCGAGGTCGAGGCCACCTGCGACCGCGTGGTCATCATCGCCTCCGGCGAGATCGTGGCTGACGGCAGTCCCGAGTCGCTGAGGCAGGACATGGCCGGCAGATCGGTCATCCACCTCGAGCTCAAGGGAGAGGTCCCCGGGGCGGCCGGCGCGTTCTCCTCCATCGGCGGTGTCGAGAATGTCGATACCCTCTCCTCGGGCAACGGTTCCACCCGTCTGGACATCAATATCAGCAAGGGCTTCGATGTCCGTGAGGAGGTCTGGCGGACGACCGTCGACAAGGGATGGACCCTCTACGAGATGCACCTCGACAAGACGAATCTCGAGGATGTGTTCAGGCAGCTCACCAAGATTCAGGGAGGTTGAAATACATGAAGAAGGTCATTCCGATTTTTCGCAGGGAAATCTTCGCGTATTTCTTCTCGCCGGTGGCATATATCGTCATATCCGTGTTCCTCCTGATCACCGGGTGGATATTCACCAGCGAGATGTTTCTGGCGAACGATTCGTCTTTGAGAAGCGTGTTCGGATTCATTCCCTTCATATTCCTGTTCTTCGTGCCGGCGATCACCATGCGCCTTTTGAGCGAGGAACGCAAGAGCGGCACGATCGAGCTGCTCTTCACCATGCCCATCAGCGATATAGAGATAGTGCTGGGCAAGTTCCTGGCGGGTCTCGGGCTTCTGGTGGCGGCGCTCTTTTTCACCCTGCCCTATGCCTTGACGATCATGATCCTGGGCGAGCCGGATGTGGGCATGCTGGTGACCGGGTATGTGGGGCTCGTGCTCATGGGCGCCGCGTATATCGCCATCGGCACCTTCGCTTCGACCATATCGGGCAATCAGGTGGTCTCGTTCATCATCGCGTTCATGATCATTTTCGCCCTGTGGCTTCTGAACAAGTTCCTCATGCTCATCCCGCCCGCGCTGGTGCCGTTCTTTCAGTACCTGAGCATCGATTATCATTACAACAACATCAGCCGCGGCGTGATAGATTCCCGCGACGTGACCTATTATCTCTCGGTCGTCGTCATAATGCTTTCACTGGCAAAGCTCTCGCTCGAGAGCCGTAAGTGGAATTAAAGGAGGGCTCTGCCATGAAGAAGATCAACAACGCATCGATTCTCAACATCATTTTCCTCATCGGCATCCTCGTGATGGTCAACGCTCTCGGCATCCGCTATTTCATGCGCGCCGACCTGACCAGCTCGAAGATGTATTCCCTGTCCCCGGCATCGAAGGACGTGGTGGCCAGTATCGAGGACAAGCTCCTCATCAAGGCCTATTTCTCGCCGAACATCCCGGGGCAGTACGGTGACGTGGAGCGCTATCTCCGCGACATGCTCGAGGACTACCGCGCCTTTTCCCAGGGACACCTTGAATACCAGTTCATCGACCCGGGCAGCGAGGAGGCCCTCGAACAGGAGGCCCAGAGCTTCCGTATTCCTCCCATGCAGGTGCAGGCGGTCGCCAAGGACCAGATGGAGATCGTACGCGTCTACCTGGGCGTCGTGTTCATCTATGGCGACAAGAAGGAGACCATTCCCTCGGTCACCAGCATCGCGAACCTGGAATACGAGATCACCAGCCTGATCTATCGTCTGACCAACCCCGACCAGCCCATACTCGGCATCGCTTCCACCGGCTCACAGCAGGAGGAGGCGACCATGCAGATGCTCTATGAATCGCTGGGACGTATGTATGACGTGCGGCCGGTGAGCCTTGACAATCCGGTGGATCCCGCCTATGACGGCATTCTCGTGCTCGCCCCGCGCCAGCCGTTCACCGACTGGCAGCTCTTCAACCTGGACCAGTTCATCATGAACGGCGGCAAGGTGGGCATGTTCATGAATTTCTACCGCGCGAGCCTCCAGAACCAGCAGGCGGTCCCCTACAACCTCAATGTGAACGACTTCCTCCACAACTACGGTCTCGGTCTGGGCGAGGACATGGTTATCGACACCCAGGCGAACATGGTCGAGGTCTCCAGCCGGCAGGGCTTTTTCAATGTCCGTCAGCCGGTGCGTTTCCCCTTCCTGCCGATCGTGAACACGCTCAACGAGGAAAACGTCATCACCCGGCAGCTCCAGGCGGTGGCGACGATCTTCCCGTCCTCCGTGGACACCACCTTCGCGGTTGAGAAGGGCTACGACGTCGAGGTCCTCATGTATACATCGGCCATGTCGGGCCGCCGCTCGGGACCCTATGTGTTCATGAACCCGCAACAGCCCATGACGCGCGAGGATTTCCAGGAGAGCCACATCCCTCTGGCCGCGGTCGTGAGCGGGATATTCACCTCGGCATTCGCCGAATCCGGCCCACCCCCGAAACCGGTCTCCGCACCACCCGCCGCGGGAGAGAACCAGACCGCGCCGGCGGAACCCCAGTTCGAGGAATATGACGGACCCTTCAAGACCGAGGCCGATTCCGAAAACCGGCTGCTTCTGGTGGGTGACGGGAACATGGTGCTCGACCGGTATGCCCAGCGCCCCGAGGACATCACCTTCGTCCAGAATTCGGCGGACTGGCTTCTCCAGTCGAGCGACCTGATCTCGATCCGCTCGAAGCAGATTCCCATGAAGCCACTCACCTGGAACGGCGGCCCCGTGCCAGACGCCCTCAGGAACCTGACCAAATGGGCGAACAGGATCGGTCCCGTGGTTCTGGTGATCATACTCGGCATCGTACTCTGGCAGATCAGACGCTCGCGCAACAAGGCGCTGATGGCGTCGTCATAAGGATAGGGAGGCAGGCATGAAAAACAAGACACCCCTGATAATGGGCGGCATTTTCCTTCTCCTGGTGGTCGTGTTCCTTATGACTTCTCTCAATCCCCGCGAGCGGTCGAAGGGAGCCGAGCCCCTCTTCGAAGGAGAAAAACCCGACATCACGAAACTGGAGATCGTCAAGCCCGACGGCAGCCAAATCGTGGTCGAGGAAGTGGACAACATCTGGAAGATCACCGAGCCCATGGAATACAAGGCATCCGAGGAAGCAGTCCGCCAGACGAACAACACGCTCCTGAACATGGTTGTCGACGGCATCATTTCGGAGCGCACCGACGCCCGTGACAGATACGAGGTGAGCGATTCCCTCGGCACCCGCCTTATGGTTTACAGCGCCGGGGAGAAGGTTCTGGACGCGATCATCGGAAAGAACACCGTCGATCTGAACCATACCTACGCCCGCATGACCGGTTCGGACCAGATCAGCCTCTGGCGCGGGCTTCTCACCTCCCATGTCGGGCGCAGTGTGGACGAGTGGCGCGACAAGACCATCTACAGCTTCAATCCAGACGATATCCTCGAGGTCGAGGCGGTCACCCCCGACACCACGAAGGTGCTCGCGATTCAGGATTCAACATGGACCCTCACCATGAACGGCACGGAAAAACCGGTCGATCAGAATGCCGTGAGCGACTACATCTCCCTCCTTGCCTCGCTTCGCTGCGACGCCTTCGCCGACGAGAAGGACATTCCGCGGGTGGCGGGCAACGATCCCGATACGCGTGTCTCCTTCAGGGTGCGCAACGGCGACGTGCACACCTTCGACCTCTGGACGCCCGGCGAGTCCGACTCCGGACGATATCTCATCAGGAAGGAGAACGGCGACGAGGTGTTCAGATTCTACCGGTACCGCGGCGAACGGCTCGGCATCAACTACGACCGTCTGAAGCCTGCGGGCGGCGCATGAAACGGCGGCTGACATGACGTAAAGAGGGGCGGGATGCGGATTCCCGTCCCTTTTTTTACCGGGGAGCGTTTCCTTTTTCCGTGACGGTGCGATGGTATGGGCATTCATTACCTGATCAAACACACGATGTCCCCGGTCGGACGGGTACTGTACGTTTTCGTCCCGGCTGTGGTGTTCGTGGCGCTGGCAGCATGCGTTTCGGCCGCCGTATCCGGCGCGGCGGACACGCTCGATATCGACGGTTTCATCGCGGAGGCGGGAATCAGCTGCAGCCGCACATTCGTTCTCGAAACCACAGTCGAGCGCTGGAACTGGATGCTCGACAATCCCGTGGCCATGGGAATCCTGTGGAACCGGTACGGCTTCGAGCCGGCGTACCGCGTTATCCGGGCGGATGAGGGGTTTACTGTTATCGATCCCACGGGTCTCCGGGGGGAGTTGCGGGAGGTGCCCGCGACCGGCGGCGAACGCATATTCCATGGCGCGGGATACATGAAGAACTGGTTCGTCCCCGTTTCCCTCACGGGTACGGCGCTCATCATCGCCGAACACAAGGAGATGCCGCAAGGGGTTGCGGTGGGGCTCTCCGTGTATGGCGAAGGCGGCGACGACAGGATCACCAGGGTGCTTCTCAAGCTGATATCCCCCGTCCTGACACGGTTCATCGGCCGCCGTATCGACAGCAACGTCAAGGATCTCGCAACCATTGTCGATGACATGGAACACGATCCCGGAAAGATACGGCGATACCTGTTCGGTGTCGCGGTCAAGGGAGAAATGCCGTTCGCCGGGGAATAAGCGATACGGGCCGGCGAAAACCTGAATGGATAGAACAAAGAGCGCGAAGATGCGTTCAAATGGATGCGGGCATGGACGTACCCGCTTTTTACGGTGACCACACCGCCATCGTGGAACCGATATCGAAAAATGCTGGTGTATTGGGTTGCCAATGCTTACTTTACCGATAAGGAAACCCGTGGAATCTACCGACACAAAACGCGAGAGGAGCATGGTACATGCGATATATGCTGTCGATAGCGGTCATTGCCCTGATTATGGCGGCGGGCTGTTCGTCTGAAACACCACCGGAATCGTTTCTCAGCAAGAACATCCGTGTTCCCGACACGGAGAGCGAAACGTTCGCGACAAAACAGTTGAACCTGACACCGAAACATGTTTTCGGCGTGTTCGACCGCAATATCAAGGAGAAGAGCTGGAAGAAGGTCCATGAAAATGCCTGGTCCCTGATCATTTCCGGCGAGGACCCCACCACGAAGATGAAGAACAATCTGGAGTTCACCTTCACCATGGCGCCCGAACTCGAGGATGATGTCGTGGTGAGCAAGCTCATAGTGAACGGCGACCAATACAGCGACATGAGCATTACCGAAATGCTGGTGCAGCTCGACGGCGCCATGTCGAATCAGCCGGGAGGACCGGTCCTCGACAATCAGCCTTCCGCCGGGGCAGAGTAACGTCGGCGGGAGTTGGGAGAGATTTCCAGAGAGCGTTTGGAACGGAGTGTCACGATGATCAGAAAAAACGTTGAAGGCGAGGACAGGGGAGATGTCCTGCTGTATGCCCTGAGCACCTGCATCTGGTGCAGGAAAACGAAGCAACTGCTCGACAAGCTCGGCGTGGCGTATTCGTACATCGATGTGGACCGCCTCGAGGGCGAGACGAAACAGTGTGTCGTGGACGAACTCGGCCGCTGGAACGAACGCAGGTCGTATCCCACCATCGTGATCGGCGGAACAACCTGCATCGTTTCCTATGACGAAGACAAAATCAGGAAGGCCCTCGGAAAATGAACGATCGTACCACCATTTCGGAAGAGGAAATCGACGGCCTCTTGAACCGGCTGAAATGCGAGGCTGAAAACGCGGGATATCATCTCAATCCGGACGAGGAATTCACCCGGGCCCTGGTGGAAAGCATCCTGGTGAACGAGCGGCGTTACGGTTACTGGGCCTGCCCGTGCAGGCTGGCAGACGGCGTGCGGGAACAGGATCTGGACATCATCTGCCCCTGCGACTACCGTGACGCCGACCTGGACGAATATGGCGCGTGCTACTGCGGGCTCTACGTGTCCGCCGATGTTGCCGCCGGAAAGCGCGAGGTCAAACCCATTCCGGAACGCCGTCCCCCCGGAGGCCCCGGCGATACAACCGCTCCCGCGGCGCACCTCGCAGGCGGTGCGGGGCTCGCCTATCCCGTATGGCGCTGCAAGGTCTGCGGTTATCTCTGCGCCCGTAACGCACCGCCGGGCGAGTGTCCCGTCTGCAAGGCCGCGAAGGACCGGTTCGAGCTGTTCATCGGGACGTGACCGCCGAATACGCAAAAAGGCGATGATACCAAAAATCACCGTCACTACAGCCCTCATCCATTTCAATGTCAGCGACAGATGGCGCGATTCCTTCCCCGTTTTCGTCAACGGCTGCCTGTTGGATATCCTCATATTCCAGTACCTTGCTTTCGTTGTTACATGCTCGTCCCGATGCATTGTCATACAGTCTTACAGAAACCGGGTATCCATTTCGATAAGCAACACATGATTCAGCTGTTTTTCTCTGCAAAG
>CAYNWJ010000194.1:4773-7388 GCA_964400815.1 uncultured bacterium | reverse complement strand
GCGTCATGACGAAAATGAGCGCCGTCACGACGTGCCTGAGCATGTTCAACCGTCCGATCATGGGATACACCTCAGAAAATGGCACGGAGCTGGGTCCGCGCGAAATGTTCGAAATCCCTGTCGGCGAACCGCCGGCCCGTATAGGTCGCGATGATGTTCATGCGATGGGAAAGCCGGTAGTCGCAGGATATCCCGATATGATGGTTGGTCCCCGCCTTGTCGCCGCGGGCCATGGTGTACGGGATCGTCTTTCCCCCGGCGCCGCCGCCGGTCGTTACGGTGTTGACCGTCCAGGAGGCCACGACCCTGCCCCTGCCCGAGAAATGCCAGGTGACCGTCGGTTCGCTCATGACATACCGGGCGTCGATGCCTGATACCCCGTCACGGTCATATCCGCCGGCAAATCCCATGCCCAGACCGATCAAGGGCGCCGGGAACCAGGTTGATTCCCCCTCCAGGGACCAGCTCCTGACCCTGAAATCTCCCGAAGGACGATTTTCCATGCCGCGGGAGGCGAGGGAGCGCGCGAGTGTCATTTCGAGGTCCCAGTTCTCGCGGGGGGAGGTGCGGACCCTGAACGATTCCCCGTCCTCCCGCCGCCTTTCGCCGCCGGTCACGAAGGAGCCCTCATAGGACGCGAAGCGAAAGACGCGCAGGCGGACCGACCCGCCGCCGGGAAGGGGCGCGGTGACATCCTCCTGCACACGGGCGTCGCCGGAACTCGTGAGCCCCCGTTTTCTGAAACGCGCGAGATTGAGGAGGAACACGTCGGAGGCGGGAGCCGATGACTTTTCGTTGATCTCCACGGTCGTCTCGGTCTCCACGCCCTCCATGCGGGCCGGCATGCACGGAAGAATGAAACGGAGGCGGGAGAAAAGACCAACGCCGTTGACCGGCCGGTAGTCGTCGAGGGTTTCCTCGTAGAGGTAATAGGAGCCATGCTCGTCGGGGATGAACTCGTCGGGATCACGCACCCCGTCGCCGTTCGCGTCCTCCCAGCGGAAGGCGCCACGGTCGCCGCCGGTGTATATGTAGTTCCGCCGTTTCGTGGTCTCCCGCGACCGTCCCGCCCGGTAGGTGACGTCCATGCCGGATGGACCGCCGCCCGGGCGAAAGGATCCCTCGAGAAGGGCTTGGTCGGTTGTCCCGCGGCTGCCGCCGCCGATGCGCTCCCGCCGGGCGTAGCGTGACCTGATGGAACCGTGGGCGCCCAGGGGAGCTTCGATGCCCACGCTCCCGCCGCGAACGAGGGAACTGTCGCGCCACGAGGACTTCAGGGCGGATTCGGTGCGGTAGAGCCACTCCGCGCGCCCGGTCACCCCGAACAACGGGCGCGTCTCCACGCCGGACCTGAATTCGCTGAACGCCGATCCGTGGGAGGACCCGCCCCGCCCCTCGGCGCGTTCACCTTCATATTCGAAAACGGGCGTGACGGCGGGCAGATCGACCCGTGCCGACGCGTCCAGACGGTCGATGTCCTCGTCGGGAAGACCGGGAACGCTCCGGCGGAGGATCCTGCGCCAGGCCATGTCCCCCGATCCATGCCCGCCGATGTGAAGCTGTGCTCCGGTCCGGTTTCGAACTGACCGTCCACCATGTTCGAGCCCCGCACGTCCACCCTCGAAGTCGACGCCGCTGCCCGCGAAAAATCCCTTTTCGAGCGCGGCGCCCGCGGCATACTCGGTGAACTCCTCCCCGCCAGGTTCACGCACCAGCGGCAGTCCCCATTCGCGGTTCTCCTCCGGGCTCCGGTCGCGGTCCAGCGGGATGAAGGTGCGTTCGCGCGTGCGATGCGCGCCCCGGAAGGTGAGCCGTACGGGAACACGGCGGCCCACCACGGGATCGAAGGCCGTTTCCAGGCGATACGCTCCCCCGCCGTTGTCGGCGTCGTCCCGGCCGGAGAGGGTGTTCCGGTCGAATGTCGAGCCCGCCGCCTCGCCCTCCACCTTCAATGAGGGAATCGGGGAGAAGGAGAGTGTCGCGCCGGCCACGGTGTGGGCGGTGGGAGCGGGAGTGACGGTGACAGGCTCGTAGGATGCTCCCGAGCCGGGCGTGCGCGATTCCGGAGGCACGAATTCGTATATGCCGCCGCCCCGGTAACGATACGACCCCCGATCTTCGCCCACCCAGGAGAAGGTCACGTTGTAGTCGCCCTCCATGCGGGGATTGTGTACGAGAACGCCGTTCACGAGGTCATATGACCCGGTGCTGTCTTCCGCGGCGGGGCGTATGCCGGTCGTGACCGCCGTGGAATCGCCGGCGTTCGAGAGGGCGGACCGCAGATCGCTGTCGAGTTCCATGAGAACGGGCCGGTTGTCGTCATCCGCCTCGCGGGCGAACCGGATCCCCAGATCGAGCCGGTCGCCGAAAAAGGACGCGTCGCCCCCGGCGGAGTAGAAATTCCTGCGATAGCTCTCGCTGGCGTACTCGTAGTCCGCCACGATGCGCATGTCGGAACCGATGATGCGGTTCTCCGTGAAGGTGATCTCCCCGGTGGCGTAGTCGATGGTGTAATCGTCGCCATACCCCCGCTCGAGCTGTTCACCGTTGATCCAGATGCGTTCCGTTCCGGGGACCACGGCGATGTCGGTGCTGCCGTTGCCCGCGGACAGGCG
>CAYNWJ010000194.1:217-4763 GCA_964400815.1 uncultured bacterium | reverse complement strand
CCCGGTGCTCTTAAAGCGCCCCTCGGCCACCGGTCCGGAACCGAAGAGGCTCGCACCGGCGGCGTCCACCTGCGCCCGTATGCCCGAAAGGCGGCGGTCCCACGACAGCCAGCGTCCGCGCCTGCTGGAAAGCTCCGTGTCGCCCATGTCCACGCTGAACCGGGGGCCGTCGATCTCGATGAACACGCGGTCGAGGTCGTGCAGTTCGCGGGTGTCCCCCTCGGGGGTGATGGGAACGTTCTGGTCGGAGATCACGGCATTGAGGGTGATGTCGTCGGTGAGGCTGCCGGATACGGTGAGGCGGAGGGTCTGGTTGAGCGCGGCCTCGCGGTCCCCGCCCACATTGACATCGAATGTCTTGGACCCGCCGAACCTGAGTCCCGGAAACGGCTTGGGGACGGCGGCCCGGTCAGGATCATCGGGCATGACGACACCGCCCCCGGACGGACGCGATGGCGGCACGCGCCTCGGCTCTCCAGCCCATTCGGGAACAACGGCGAACGAGACGCGTACCGTTCGTCCCTCGGGGACGGGGGACGCGAACGTCACCGTACCGGCCGCGCCATCCGCATCGGCAATGTCCACGCTTCCCGCTCCGGGGCTTGGAGACGCCGAACCGGCGGAATCGTATGCGGCCGAAAGCGTCCCCCCGACGAACCGTACGCCCAGTTCGTATGGCCCGCGGGAACCGTCGCCGGTGATCTCCGTTTCGCGCCTTGCAAACGCACCGGCGGCGTCACCTTCCCCGGCGCTGGCCCCGGCCGGTGCAAGGAGCAGAAAACACAGAATGGCTGTGGACAGGAATGTGGAAGCGGTCATCGCCCGGGGTCCCGCATACGGTTTGTCGTGGCGCGCGGCCATGAATGACCGCACAACCACCTGCAATATATAACGTCGGACCGGTGAAAACCACCTGTGCGGCTGTTTTCACCGTCCGTTTTACCTCGCGGGAACACTTTCCGTCGGCGTCGCCTCGCTTCCGTTTGGGGTGATCCAAAATCGTCCGGGAGGGAAACGGTCCCTCAGAGCGAACGCTTCCAGCGCCAGAGGACCTCCTCTCCGGCGGGCTGCATGGGGCAGCTCGACGAGGGAGGTGAATTGAAGGCATAGAACCTGAGCGGCTCGCTGCCGATGACCTTGATGGCATGGGGAACGCCGGTGGGCGCCACGGCCACGTCGCCGGTGGTGACCTCTGCGATCTCGTCGCCGGTCATGACCATCGCCCTGCCGGTGAGAAAGACATAGATCTCGTTGCGGTTGTGCACATGGGGTGACACTTCCCCGCCGGGCTCCATCTCGACATAATGTGCGCTCATCTCCCTGATGGCGTCGGACCCGTCATCGTCTGCCGTCAGGAGGATGTTTCCCCCGGTCATGCGGTCCTTGAAATCGGTGATCTTGCGAATGGGCATGGCACGCCTCTCACTGTGGGTTTCGCGGGAAAGCAGTCCCCGCGCATGAACGGCCCGCATCGTCACGGAATGGTGCGATGCCGGGCGATCTCCGAATGTCAGTATGTTCCCCTGTAAATGAGCATCTTTCCCGTGTCCTCCGCCGTGGCGGGTCTCACCGTAAGCAGCAACTCCTCACCGTGGAGCGAGGTGACGACCGCCACTTCCTCCTCGTCCCGCCCCTTGCCGAACCGCGCCGTGACCGCGGCGATGGTTTCGAGTTCCTCCCCGGCGGGCTCACCCATGGCAAAGGTCACCGGCCCCGCAAAATCCCTGGCCTGAAACGCGCGGTATTCATCGGAAAGCAGCCGTTCGAGGAACGTGTTCTCCCGCTCGTCGCGTCCCACGATTATCTTGAGGCCGGAGGGCAGCCTGAGATGCCGTCCGGCGAGAAGGGAATTGAGTACCGTGAGATCGATGGAATCTTTGTTGTCCGTGTGTTCCAGCAGGTCCCTGAACTTCTGGCCGAACTGGGGCGTTGTGAGCAGGCATCCGCCGCCGGAATCGGGGTGGAAATCAATGCCGTACCGCCCGGCCAGTTCCATCTGCCGCTGACGTGACCTGCCCTGGATGTCATGGAGCTTTTCGCGGTCCACGATCCCCTCGCGCTCCGGGATGGTCGGCTCGAGCAGCTTGGCCGAAAGCGGCCTGAGAAGCCGCCCCGCAAGCCCGCTCCGTTTCTCCACCTGGCGGAGCGCGTTCAAATGCTGGGACATGGGCCGCTGGCCGAGGACCTCTCCGGTGAACACGAAGGACGCTCCCTCCCGCTCCATGACCGCGCGCGCCGTTTCCAGAAGAAAGATGCGGCAGTCGATGCAGGGATTGCCGGCGGAACCGTATCCGAACCTGGGCTTCACCAGGATGTCCCGGTAGTCGCCGCTCACATCCATGGGCATGAGCCTGACACCGAGCCGCTCCGCCGCGTCCGCCACATGCTCCGTGGGGGTCCACTCCCAGCCGGGGCCATTGGTGACGATACGGTCGGTGGAGCAGTTGAAACCGGTGTAGAAGTGGACGCCGATGATGTCGATGTCCTGTTCACGGATCACGGCGGCCGCGATGATTGAATCCAGACCGCCGGAGAAGAGCTGTATCGCCTTCACTCTTTCAGTCAAGATGTTTCCCGGTCAGTGTTTCGATTGCCTTTTTAAGTTCGTTCATGTCCACGAGGGTGTTTTTGCAGGGGCCTTCCGGACGCCTGTTGGTCACGCCCATGGTGGGCATTTTCGGCGCCACGTCATGGATGCCGCTCATGAGGTCCCGTTCACAGGCCACGCCGATGACTGCGGACGGCCGTTCCTCGCGGATGATGGATCGCGCCTGACCGCCCCCCGTGGCAGTGAATACTTTAACGCCGGCGCGTTCTGCGAGTTCCTGCACCTCCTGCCGCACATCCTTCCGCAGACAGCGTGGAAGCAGAATGATGGTGTCCCCCGCTCCCGGCCTGTGGCTGGCGCGGACGATGGCGTTCGAGAAGAACACGAACGAATTGCCCAGCCTGTCGCGGGAAATGCCCAGTCTTCGGGCGATGGCCAGAGCAAGCGGCAGGATCCGCGCGGCGGTCACCTGTCCGAGCCTGCTGTCGAACACCAGGTTCCTGCCGGAGAAAACGCTCACCGCCACCAGCACGCCCCATGCAAGGGCGAGCACAATGAACACCACGGTCAGGCCGCGCATGCCGTAAAGGAGGGCGGGATGGATGAGGCGCAGCCGGGGTTCTATCATGTACAGTCCGAACGCGAGAGCGACCAGTATCGCACACAAGGCCGTCCCGGCGGTGAGGGTGAAAAGCGCCGCCGTTTCCTCGTAGTTCACGCTCTCGTCCAGGTCCCCGGTCCAGTCCTCCCACTCGTCGCCGAGCCTGCGGTCGGGTTTCGGGGCTTTCTTTTCTGTCTCGCTCATGGGCATCCCCGTTTTCATCCTTTGGAAGGCTGTGGATGGAAATATACGGGATTCGTGAAGGAACAGCCAGCCGAAATCGAACGGAACACGTCTACTTCCGTGAAAAAGAAAACGCCTTACACGCAAAAAAACCACTTGCCAAAATAGCAATTCACTATATATTGCTTATAGTAGAAGTTGTGCAGGCGTATACCGGGAGTGCCTGATTTGCAGAGGGAGGTGATTGTCATGCGGGTCCTTTCGCACCACTTCGATCATCAATGCGACAAGGCGCTGTGCTATGCTGTCATGGCACTCTTGACAGCTGTCGGTGTCGCCGCCGTATGGATGGCGTTTTCCGCAATCTATTCGCTCCGGGTGCTCGACGGTCTGTTCGGCATGTAACCGCTTCCTCTCACGGGCGGCTCGTGTCCGACGAAACCGCCGAAAGATGCGATAGCCCGGTGTGGCGTTTCACTTGGCAATTCTGCCGACAAAAAACGCGAAACACCATCATTCCTTCCGCTCCACCCACACCGGGCTTGACCATGCCAGTTGCCCGTTCTTCTGCGCGGCCCGCGCATAATACCAGTCCGTCCCCTCCCCGTCCGAACCGTCCCGCACCATGAAACGAACGCACGCACCCGCGCGAGGCGCCAGCCTGTGTATCTTGAGGGAGCACCGGCCCACGCGAACGGCCGCGCTTCGCTCAAGAAGCTCCGTGAAGGGAACGCGAAGGACCTCCGCTCCGGGCGCCCGGGTCTCCACGGAGACCGCACCGCCGCCCGCATCCTCCACCGCCATGACGATGCTGTGGGTGTCACGGTTGAACAGGCAACGCCGCCGTGAGGTGTATGAGACGATATCGAAACCGGAGACCGACCGCCCGGTTATGCGATGCCGCCGGTCCTCGTCGAGGGGCGCACTCTGCCAGCAGGGCTCCAGGTCGAGCATCCGCGCTCCTTCGAGGCGCACGCTGAAATCCCAGTCATAGATGTCCGGAATGCGGTCGAGGGGTATCTGGTTCTCCGCCATGGGTCCCCAGCCATATTCGATACGCAGGAGATGTCCGCCGCAGCTTCCCGTTACCTCACCGGGTGTCTCGCGGTGGATGACCCGGTTGTTGCGGAGCACCTCCACATGGGCGAGGGTGTCACGCCCCCGCACCTCGACGAAGATGTCGCGCTCGCGGGAATGGGGGACGGCGGAACCCA
>CAYNWJ010000194.1:0-207 GCA_964400815.1 uncultured bacterium | reverse complement strand
CGGAAATCCATATAGATCCTGTCGCCCGAAACCGCGTATGTCCGGCGCTTCCCGAACGCGTCGAAGATGTCCTCGCGGGTGAGGCCCCGCGCCAGCACCGCCGCCTTTCCTTCGCCGTGGGCGCCCGGAAATCCCAGATGGTCGTCGGTGGAGGCCACGATCCCGAACCGGTGACCGTCGGCCAGAAATGCCTGCATGGTGTGCCGT
>CAYNWJ010000193.1:0-7391 GCA_964400815.1 uncultured bacterium | reverse complement strand
TGAAGATCGATGGCCTCGAAGGATTCGAGGTCCATGTCGTAGCCGCGCCTGAAACCAATCAGTACGGTGTCGGCGCTTCCCTGGTTCGTGAGGAAGAACATGCTCGAAATGTCGGCGCTGTCGTTTCCGAGAACGATGCGTATGTCGACGGCCTCGAGCCTGACCGGAATGTCTTCCAGCGGTTCCACGGCGCGCCCGGTGGCATGCGGAGGGTGCGTTTCGGCCAGAGCACCGCCGCCGGCGAGCAGAAGGATCAGGATGGTCAGCATACTTCGTCTCATGGATGTAACCGGGCCGGAACGACACGTGTCAGGCCGGGAAGATCTTCCCCGGATTAAGCGTGTCGGCGGGATCGAATGCCCGCTTGATGCGTTTTTCGAAGTCAATCGTTGCCTCGTCGAGGGCGATGGGAAGATACGGGCGTTTGGCGATGCCGATGCCATGCTCTCCCGAAAGCGTGCCGCCGAGCCGGACGACCTCGCGGAACAGCTCGCCGATGGACGCCTTCACCCGTTCGACCTCCTCGGGCCTGCGCCAGTGGGTCATGAAGTTCACGTGGAGGTTGCCGTCACCGGAGTGGCCGAAGGTCACCACGCGCACATCATTCCGCTCGCCGAGCTTTTCGACGAAGGCGCAGGTCTCGGGTATGCGGGATATGGGCACGCACACGTCCTCGTTGAACTTGAGCGGCGCGATCCTGGCCGTGGCGGGGGAGACCGATTTGCGGAGTTTCCAGAGTTCGGTGCGCTCGCGTTCGTTTGCGGCTCCCTGCACACGGAGGGGGGATGCATCCTCGAGGATGGACACCACCCTGTCACGTCCGGCTTCGACCTCCCCTGCGTCACCGTCCAGTTCGACGATCAGCAGGGCGCCGGTGTCCTCCGGCAGGTCAACGTCAACATAATCACGGACGGTGTCGATGCATGCGCCGTCCATGAACTCCACAACCGAAGGGCCCACACCGCTCGCCATGACCGCGTTCGAGGCCTCCGCCGCCTCCATGAGCGAACGGAACAGGGCCAGCACGGAAAAGCGGCTTTCCGGAAGGGGGATCAGGCGCACCGCGATCTCGGTCACGACCGCGAGGGTTCCCTCCGATCCCGCGAGTACAGCTCCCGGATCGAACGGGATTTCATCGTCCGAAAGCAGTCCCGTTCTCACGATCCCGCCGCCGGCGGTGACGAATTCCAGTCCCGTGACGAACTGCTTCGTGAGACCGTATTTCACACATCCGAGCCCGCCCGCCGATTCGGCCACGTTGCCCCCGATGCTCGAATACTGCGACGATGCGGGCTCGGGGGGATAGAACAGGCCCAGTTTCGCCGCCTCCGCCTGGAACGTCCCCGTGATGACACCGGGCTGGAGACGGGCGATACGGTCCTCGGCGCTGATGTGGAGGATACGGTTCATGCTTTCGAGATTGAGGATGATGCCGCCTTTTTCGGGAACGGAGCCGCCGGTCATGCCGCTTCCCGCGCCGCGGGCGACGAGGGGTACGGCATGTTCTCCGGCAGTTTCGACAATCGCCGCGACCTCGGCTGTGGACGCCGGCATGACCATGAAATCCGGCAGTGCGTTGACCGGCTGGCTGTCGTATGAATAGGCGACGAGTTCACTCGTGCCGGTCAGGACATGATCCGGTCCGACGATCGATTCGAGTTTCCGGGTCAGGATTGTCGATTTCACTTCCTCATCCCCTGGCATAATTACAGGCGCTGAACGCATTCAGGCGCCGTGACGATTACATGTGCCCGACGAAAAATCGTGCGATATCGGGAACGGCCGTTACGGTTGCCGTTCGAATTTGCTCTTCAGACGTTCGTGCACGCTCGCGGTGACGAAGTTCTTCACATCGCCGCCGTGTTTCGCAACTTCCTTGACCATCGTGGAGTTGAGATAGATGAATTCAACGGAAGGCATGAGGAAGACGCTCTCGATGTCGAGGGCGAGCTTACGGTTGGTGAGGGCGATCTGGAGCTCGTATTCGAAGTCGGAAACCGCGCGGAGGCCGCGTATCAGCGATGTCGCCCCGATACGCCGGGCGAAATCAACTGTAAGCCCCTCGAAACCTGTCACTTCCACAGTATCCATGCCCGGTTCCCCGGAGATGGCTTCACGCGCCATTTCCAGTCGCTCCCCGAAATCGAAGAGCGGGGTTTTCGCCGGGTTGGGCGCCACCGCCACGACGATTTTGTCGAAAATCCGGAGCCCCCGTGTGATCACATCGAGATGCCCCTTGGTGATCGGATCGAATGTGCCGGGATACAAAGCGGTTTTCACGTGCTCCCCACCTCCCTTGCGTCGTGTGCGCATGCCCGCGCGTGCGAATATCCTTGTTTATACCAAGATAACAGGATCGGAGGCTTTTTACAATGAATAGATTGGGTGCCGGCAATCCCCCTTTACCCGGCAAATACATGTATTTCGCCGGTTTTCAATTGCTGAACCGGGATTATCGGGATTACGGGATGAACCGTGAATGCAATCCTGTCAATCCATTCATCCCAATAATCATGGTTCAAAATGTATCTCGGTTATCCCGCCAAGTCAGCATCCATATACGTTGATCGGTCCCCCTCTCCCCGGTCCGTGGTGCTTTCCTTCTCCCGCTCCTGCCGTGGGACAGGCTGACTGCGGGAGTTTCTGTTGTCTTCCCTCGAAATGAGACATGGTTTCGGGGAGGCCGGAGGGGGGTGTCGTTTCAGGAGTACCGTATCACTGCAAAATCATCCTCCCGGTGGACCGCGGATGTTTCATGACATCAGCGGGGTATGGCGGGCCTGATGTTTCCGGCGTGGCGGAGGACGATCACCGACGCGCTCCCGCCCTTCATGCGGAATGCCTTGTCCAGCGCCGCACGGGGCGAGGGAGCGTACAGGAGCCCCGCATGCTCGGCGTCGCGCTTTTCGATGCCGCGGCTCACCATGATGCAGCGGCCCCGTTCGGTGACCACGCGATGGACGGATATGAGATTGTGGGTGACCACGGGATGGAGGGTTTTCGATTCGTGGAGACGCATGATGGCGTCCAGATCCTTGAAGCCGTACTGCCCCACCTCGGGGATGTTATGGCAGATGCCCTCGGGACAGTCGGCCACGTCGATCACCACCGCGCCCTCGCGCATGCAGACATATGCGGGGATGAGCCCCTTGGTGGACTGCCAGAAGTCCAGGTCGTTCTGGTAGGCGTCGAAGATCACGATGTCGGCCCGGCGGGGGATGTTCACGGTGAAATGACGTGAAGCGATCCTGGTACCCGCGCGGTGCGCCTCGACGGGGTGTCCCGCCACGGCGGCGAGGATGTCCATGTCGTTGTTGACGATGGTGTTGACGATATACCGGAGCCCGGCCTTCTCAGCCACCATGTCGATGAGCTCGCGAACGGGATTTTCGCGCACGCCCAGGATGCGTTCACCGAAGCAGTCCAGATTACGCCAGTGCATGGCGCCGATGGCGTCGTTGCCGCTCACACCGGGCAGGACGATGTTCGAACCTCCGGAGAATCCCTTGATGCAGTGGGGGATGATGTTGCCGATCCCGACGACCAGTGCGGCCTCTGAGAGCCTGCGGTTCACCAGGAAATCCACGCCGTCGAGGACGATGCCCGTGGGTTCGAGTTCCCCGGGGTCATCGTGGATATGCTGGTCGACAGGGTACCGGGCGGCGATGTCCGGCCCGAGTTTGGCGTCGAGCTCCGCGGGCGAGAGGTTGCGGTGGGTTCCGGATGCGATCAAAAGGCGGATGCGGTCGTCGCCGACGCCGCCGGCGTGCAGCTCTCCGATGACATGGGGGAGGACGAGATGCGCCGGGGTGTAGCGGGTGTTGTCGTCGCAGAGAACGAGGACGTGACCCGATGCGGGCGCCATGTCCCGGAGCCGCGGTGCGCCGACGGGGGCGGCCAGGGCGCGCGAAAGGAGTTCGTCCGGCGGCGCGTCCGGTTTGGCGAGACCGGCCTCGAAGACGCCGACGAGGTTGCGGTCGGGAATCGAAAGGGACGGCAGCCAGTCATAGGGGAATCGGTACTCCATCAGATCGCCTCGTGTGAATGATCGTTCTGTCAGGTTGTGGTCATCCCGTCCGCCGTATGGATACTCAAAGGGGGCGGTGATGCCGTCATTGCGGGTCTTTTCCCTCAATACCACTCGTTCCACAGGTCGCCGTATTCGCGCACATGAAAGTCACCGAGGGGGCGGTCCTCGAAATATTCGGAGAAACCGTGGACACTGCGGTCGGCCAGCGCGGGTTGTTCGAGGAGTTCCTCCAGGGTCACCAGACGTCCGTTCTCCGGGTGGATGAAAAACATCCCCAGCTCCGCGTCGATGAGGGTTAATCCGCCGTTGTAGGCCACGCCCGCCACCCAGTGGTTCGGCCAGCCCATCGTGTCGGCGGGGCCGCGCTTGAAATTGACCACGCAGGCATTGAAACGCTTTCCGCTGCTGTCAGTCATTCGTGCGGCCACATCCCGCAGGAGCTCGGCATAGGCGGAACAGAACGCGGCTCCGATCCTGAGAATCCCCGGCCCGCCGAAACGCTGCGACAGCCGCTCGCCCATGCCCGAGCTCACCATCAGCCCCTCCTGGCAGAGCAGGAGCGCCGCCCCGACGATGCGTTCCTCGTCGGTTTCGAAGGTGTCCGTAACGATCCGGGCCAGCCTGTCCAGCGCAGCCCCGCCGTCGCGCAGATCGATGAACAGCCCGGCATCCGACCGCAGACCGAGACCGTCCTCAGTCCGCTCCAGCCGGGGCAGCCGGTCCAGTATATACCGGGAGTATTTCCAGGAATACTCCTCTTCGCCCGGCGATGGTTTTTCTGCAAGCGCGCCGTCACCGCCGGGACCGGGAGCGAGGGTCATGAGCAGGCCCCGCCGCCATCCGAACTCGTATCCGCCCCAGTATCCGCCGTCAACGCGCAGCCTGAGCGAGGCGAAGAGCAGGTCCCGGGGATCGAAGTCCCAGGAGAAGCGGCATGCGGCCCCGCCTGAACGGAACCGGCCTGATGAGTAACGTCCGGCGTGATTGTGGGTGACGGCCTCGATTTCACATTCCCGCACCGTTTCTGCGAACACGAGCGTTCCCTCGTTCGCGCCCCTGCAGACAGTGCCGAGGGTGACTTGCGAGACGACGGCAGGCGGTTCCCCGAGATACAGGTCGCCGAAATACAGCGGCGCGGCCACGTGATTGTAATCGGGGCACCACATGGTCACCTCCTCGCCGCCCACGCTCCGGTAACGGACCACGTTCATGCCGATGACCCGCCAGGCGTCCGATGTTTCACGATCTCCGGCGTCCGAAAGGGTGACATCGAGCTCCAGTGTCCAGCCGTTTCCGTCGATGCCGGTTGTGGCTGTAAAGTCGAGGTCGCTCTCCATCCTCCGGTGGCCCTGGTCCCAGCACAGGTGATTTTCACGGACGGCATATCCCGCCTGCTCCGTGCGGCCGTCCGGCATGACCGATATCCTCGTGAAAGTGTAGTGATCGTGGTTCATGTCCAGAAAGACGTCGATTCGGTCGTCCGGGAAATAGGTGTCCAGTTCGTCCTTCATTTCTCCGGTGAACGGCTCCGAACAGCGGATTTCCAAGTGCAGGACCCCGGGCTCCGCGGACGCCGTCATCGTGGTCGACGCCCTGTCCCGGAGGTTGCCATGAATGTCGATCTTCCGTCCCGCTTCACCGGGATGGCTGCCGCGGCGGGTGAGCAGTTCTCCCAGCTCCACGGTTGTCGCGCGTCCGCCTTCCGACCAGGGCACCACGGCTTTTCTGCCGATGACGAATGTATCGGGTCGCATGGCGCCGGGAAAAACACCGTCACCGAATCCCATGCGGAGTGTGGCTTCCTGCGCCGGTACCGCGGGAGCGGCGACAACGATTGCAAGCATGAGTGACATGATCGTCGTTTTCAAGTCCGTCATATTCGATCCCCTGTCATTATTGATTATTTACTGTTATCACGTTACCCGGACATTCATTTTCCATCCCCGGGCTTGAAACCTTGGCGTTTCCGGCGAAAAACTGTGTTCCGATCGGGAAAGCACCCCCTTCCCGATATCTACACTTCACCGGAAGAGAAAGGGAGCCCCGACCCATGACGCTTTTCCTTCTTCCGGTTCGGGGGAAGGTGGCGCGAAGATGCGGAAAGGGGCTTTGATGAAATATCATAATGGCCTGTTTCGGCTCTATTTAGCCTCATGGAGGCTTGTTGTGCGCCGCCGGTCACGATCCGGGCCAACGGATCATCCGGACGCGCCGAGATTCCCGTATCTGCCGTATTTCTGCGCCGCGCGGGCCATGGCCACGAAGTTCGCCGGGTTCACCCCCTCCATGATGCTCGTGGAGGAGCCGAGCACCCAGCCGCCGCCGGGGCCGAGCCGTACGCAGTAGTCGCGGACCATCTCATCCACCTCCTCCTCGGTTCCATAGGCGAGAAGCACGGTCGGGATGTTTCCCACGAGGGCCATTTCGCCTTTCCAGCGCTCTTTGACAGCCTCGATGTCGTTCGACTCGGGCTCGACCGGATGGACGGCGTCGATGCCCGCGTCCCTGAGAATGGGAATGATCCCGTCCATTTTGCCGTCGGTGTGCATGAGCACGAGCTTGCCATGGGCCTTGGCCGGGGCGAGCAGGCGTTCCATGCGTTTCGGGAAGATGTCGAGGAACATGTCGGGATGGATCAGGAGGCCCTGGTTGTGGCCGATGTCGTCATTGACCATCACATAGGCGATGTCGCCGCCATACCGGGCAAGCACCTGTTCCATGACATTCGCCTGGTGATCGAGAAGAATGTCCATGAGCCGTTCCAGCATGGGGCGGTCGTCGTGGAACATCATGAGGGCGTCGTTCACCCCCACGGCGAGCAGGGCGCTGTCGAAAAAGGAGGTGAAATTGGCGACGATCCCCACGCCCGTTCCCTCGCAGGCGGCGATGTAGCGGTCCATGAAGGCGAACTGCTCCTCCACCGGGAACGGCGGCTCCAGATCGTCCAGGTCGGCCCGTGTCTTGACCGTGCCGTCCACATAGTGCTCGGTGCCGTCGGAAGCGGGCCTGAAGACATTGTTCGGCCGCCAGGAGAAATTGCACAGCACGGCGTCCATGGCGAGCCGTTCCGTGAATTCCACATAATCCTCCGGCGCCACGGATATTCCCCCCACACGGGCGTCCTGCACGTCGTAGGAGAGCTTCCGGTCGAGGACATACTCATAGACCGTACGGCTGGTAACCCAGTTTTCGAGATAGGGGACGCGGTCGGCCTCACGATGGGTGAGCGCCGCCAGCAGGCGGTTGATATCGGGCTTGTCGAGGGCGGTTGACGGCATGGTTCCTCCGGGGTGGTCCGATGTCTGTATGCATTCAGCAATTTCCGGTTAGGTTTTTGCGTACGAATGGTTTTTTGCTCCAT
>CAYNWJ010000192.1:0-7392 GCA_964400815.1 uncultured bacterium | reverse complement strand
CTCACCAGCGACGGGGAAGAGGTCGTCTTCGGTCCGGTCAAGGTCGATCCCGCCCGAGGAGCTCGAGGGCACGCAGGTCGTGTTCGTGGCCAATCTCAAGCCGCGGAAGATGATGGGCGAGTTCTCCGAGGGCATGGTGCTGGCGGCTGACTTGGGAGAAGGCTTTACCGTTCTCGGCGCCAGGAAACAGGTCGAGCCCGGAGCGAAGGTGAGCTGACGTGCTGACCGATACCCATGCCCATCTCGATTTCCGTGATTTCGACGGGGACCGTGACGACGTGGTCTCCCGCGCCGAGCAGAACGGTGTCGGGCTGATCGTCAATCCCGGCTGCGATGTGGCCACATCACGGAAGGCGATCGAGCTTTCGCGGTCCCATGACATCGTCCGCGCCGCCGTCGGCATCCACCCCAACAGCACCGCCCAGGCCTCCCCCGGGGACATGGCGGAAATATCCCGCATGGCCCTTATGGACAGCGTCGTGGCGGTCGGCGAGACCGGCCTCGATTTTTACCGCGACCGCTCGCCCCGTGACGTGCAGGCGCGGGCCTTCGCCGGACATCTGGCCCTTGCGCGCGAACTGGACCTTCCCGTCATCGTTCATTTCAGGGAGGTCGAGATGGACGGCATCGAACTGGTGGGGGAGGAGGCGCTCGACGGTATACGGGGCGTCTTTCACTGTTTCGGCGGCTCGGCCGGGTTCGCCCGTATATTGGTTGATCGCGGTTTTTACATCGGTTTCGACGGTCCCCTGACCTACCGTAATTCCGACAGGGCCGATGTCGCCCGTTCGGTGCCCCTCGACCGCACGCTCATCGAGACCGATTCGCCCTTTCTCGCGCCGCAGAGCATACGTGGCCGGAGGAACGAGCCGGCGCACGTACTGGAAATCGCTGAAAAGCTCGCGGACATTCACGGGTGTTCCGTCGGCGAGGTCGTGGATATCACCGGGAAAAATGCCTGCGATCTGTTCGGAATATGACGCACGACAGCGTCCCCGCGCCCCAGTGCGGCGAAACGCCTATTCTCTCCAGACGTGGTGGGACATGTCCGACCGTGAAGCAAGGCACAGCCCCCGTAAGCGATACGGGCAGCATTTCCTGACGGACGGTCGAATCGCCGACAGGATCGTCGAGTCGACGGCTCCCGGCCCTGATGATGTTGTCGTCGAGATCGGGCCTGGCAGGGGTGTCCTGACGGAGCGTCTGCTGGACAGGGCCGGCGCCGTCATCGCGTTCGAGATCGACCGCGATCTGTGCGGTTTGTTGCGGGACCGTTTCGATGGAAGGGATTCTTTCAGGCTCGTGGAGGGAGATGTTCTCTCGTCCGGCCTGGAAAGCATCCTCGCGGAATGCGACAGGCGGGTGGTTGTGGTTTCCAATCTCCCCTACAACATCTCGACGCCTGTCATCGACCGGCTCGGGGGGCTGCATGACCATATCGACCGGGCGGTGCTGATGGTTCAGCGGGAGGTCGCACAGCGCCTGCTCGCCGCGCCGGGGTCGAAGGAGTATGGGCTCACGACCCTCAATCTGGCGCTCCATGCCGTGGGTCGGCGTCTGTTCGATGTCAGTCCGGGATCGTTTGTGCCTCCGCCCAAGGTCATGTCACGGGTCATCCTGCTGGATTTTCCGGAGGAGCCTCCTTATAGCGTGATCGACGGGGAATTGTTCAGACGGTTGACGGGAGCGGCGTTCCGTCAACGGCGCAAGATGCTTCGCAACACCCTCATTCCCTTCATCGTGAGCTGTGGCGTCGAAAACGGACGGGCAATGGAGATCATGCGCGAGGCAGGCATCGACCCGTCTCTCCGGCCCGAGAGGATCCCGGTGGCCGCGTTCGTGCAGTTGAGCAACGTTCTCTCGCGTGAGACCGGCGGGGCCAATACGGAGACGGGACGATGAGCCGCGGTATGATTGCATTAGTTTTCGCCGCCGCACTCGGACTTGCGAGCCGCGCGGCGGACTGTCAGGAGGGACGGCGGGGGGAAATCGCCTTCGAGCGCAATGACCAGGTCCTGAACTGGAAAACGGACAACTCGGGAACGTTCCGGCTCAACGACCGTGCGGATTTCGAGCTGAACAGCTCGCTCTCCACGAGCCTGAACATGACCACGGGTTCGGCCGAAGACCGGTGGTACGACACGGTGAACAACAGGGCGGTCCTCGATTATCGTCTGTCCGATCGTTTCGAACTGAGCCTCAAGGCCCGTGAGGAATGGAACAGGGACACCATGAGCCGACTGGGCAAATCCCTGCTCACTACCGACGGCGGCGCTGAGATCAAGTATCGACCCTTTCGGTCGCTCGTGCTGAACGCCGATGTCGGGCAGCTCTATGACAGGCGGTTCGAGAACACCGACAGTGGGGCGATCTTCAAGAGCGGTGTCCGCTACGACCGGGAGGGTGAGGGGGCGTTCGATGTTTTCGTGAACGGCACGGGAGAAACATCGAACCTGAAGCGCGTCCGTGATGCCTTCAATGGTGTCGGGCGCCTGCAATACAGAAAGAGCGGCGTAATCATGGGCCTCGAACTGACCGACGATTTCAATCGCCGCGGGTATTTCTCGGACATCGACCGCTCGACCATCGAACGGCGCATCAGACGCGAACAGACGCTCGCATTGACAGCTTCGCGGGGGAATGTCAACGACATCACCGGCTCGACGGCGTTCGATCTTTCGGTCGATCTGGGCCGCAGGGTCATCACAGACTCCGCGAACGACAACGAGAAATCGTCGAAATACAGGAACAACGCCGACGGCGATATAAAGGGGTTCTCGTTCACCGCCGGACGGCGCATCATGAACGCGGTCACCGCACGATGGGGCGCCGGGTATGAAAAGAACGACAACGGCGTCGAACGTCTGAGCAGGAGAAGGACCCAGACGGACGTGGAGACTCTGGGTCAGATTTCTTTTGGGATCGGGGCTTCCGATTCGCTCATGTTCAATGGCTGGGTGAAGCGGACGCGCATCGATACGCCTTCCGGTGTGGCCAACGACCGGGACGAACTGAAGATCGAGGGCGGTCTCCTGTATCTGCGCCGTTTTTCGGACAACTTCGAGACAGAACTTGACTTTCGGGTGCTGGAGACGCATTATGTAAATATTGATGTTTCCCAGTCGTCGCAGAACAAATGGATGAAGACATATCTCCTTTCGCCCGGTGTGAACTGGACGCCGTTGAGCGGATTGCGGGTTCGGCATACCGTCAATCTGTACGCGAATTACAACAGCTATGACTTCGATTCGGATTTCCGGCCGCGCAGCAATATCTCGCGTCGGGTGACATCGGAAACATGGGTCGACTATCTGTTTTCCGACAGAACCCGTGTCGAGCTGGGATTCATGTTCGAGGAGAACGATTACGGCCTTCTGAACACGGCCGGAGACAAGCTTCCGGCGGAGGACGGTCTCAAACGGTTCGGTGATGTGAAGATCGAATATGTGTTCACCGACTGGCTCACCCTGATTCCGGGATATGTGTATTCCATCAGGCGGGATTGGACGGTATCGAATGAAGGGACCGAACCTCTCAGGCGGGAGGTTGATCAGACCTATGCGATCGATTGCCGTCTTTTCGGCGGCGGCAGGGGAGCGATGCTGATCAGCGCGAAACGGATTGTCAGAAAGACAGTGCGGTATCCGCTGCGCATCCGTAATTACATCACCATGACAATACGTTACGAATTGTGAAAAGAGCTTATGATCGAAAAAGAACCACGATGGGATCTTCCAAGCACCGAGATTGAAAATACGGCCCAGCGCATCATGTGGGAACGGCCCATGCCGGCTCATTTCGCCCGTATGCTGGCCATTCGCGGCATCGCCTCCATGGCGGAGGCGGAGCGTTTCGCCAATCCGACCCTCGACAGCCTGCGCGACCCGTTTCTCATGACAGACATGGGCAAGGCCGTGGAGCGTCTCAAACAAGCGCTCAGGGGCGGCGAGCGGATCATGGTCCTCGGTGACTATGATGTCGACGGCGTCTGCGGCACGGCGCTTTTCACGCGGGTCATGTCCAATCTCGGAGTTAAGGTTGGCTATCATGTTCCCGATAGGTTCAAGGAGGGGTACGGTGTTTCGCGCGAGGGTGTGGACCACGCATTGAGTTTCGGGGCTTCGTTGATCGTGAGCGTGGATTCAGGCATCACCGCCGTGGAGGAAACTGAGTATGCCCGGGGAAAGGGACTGGATGTAGTCATAACGGATCATCATGAGCCCCAGTCGGTCATTCCCGATGCTCTGGCGGTGATCGATCCGAAACGAAGCGACTGCTCCTATCCCTTCCGCGAACTCGCGGGTGTCGGCGTGATGTTCAAGCTCCTCCAGGCCCTCTATGCGGATACAGACATGGACCCGGGGGACCTGTTCGGAGAGCTCGATCTCGTGGCGCTGGGAACCGCGGCGGACGTGGTGCCGCTGGTTGACGAGAACCGCATTCTCACCAAGCACGGCATCGAGCGCATGCGGAATACTGCGAATACGGGGCTTGCCGCGCTGATGGAAATTTCTGGATGCGCCCGAAGCAGGGCGACCTCGAACAACATCATTTTTTCCCTGGCGCCGCGCCTCAATGCTCCCGGCCGCCTTTCGAGCGCTTCGAAAACGGTCGAGTTGCTCATTTCCGAGAACTGGATGCAGGCGCTCAAGATCGCGGAGAATATCGAAGAGGAGAATGCAAGACGCCGTAAGATGAACGACCGGGTCTATGTCGATGCGGAGGAGTTGCTCCGCGGCGAGATGAGCTATATGCTCGACAGCGGCATCGTGCTCGCATCGCCGGACTGGCACCAGGGTGTCATCGGGATCGCGGCGTCACGGCTTGTGGAGAAATATTACCTTCCCACCGTGCTCATTTCGCTTGACAACGGTTTCGGGAAAGGGTCCGCGCGCAGCATAAAGGAATTCGACATCATCGAGGCGATGAGCAGATGCGGGGATATACTCGACAATTACGGCGGTCATAAATATGCGGTCGGTCTCTCCATACAGGAGGACAAGATCAGCGAGTTCACGAGACGTTTCATCGACATCGTGTCGAGCGGACTGTCCTCGGGGATTCCGGCGCCGAGCTTCACCATAGATTCCGAGATCGACCTGTCATATGTAAACGACAAGATGATCGAGTTTCTGGCGAAGCTGGCCCCCTTCGGTGAGAGCAATCCGATGCCGCTGCTTCTGACCCGTAATCTGCGCGCGGCGAACAACTCGAGGGTCGTGGGAAAAAACCACCTGAAATTCAAGGTCACCGACGGCTCGAAAATTTTCAATGTCATCGCATACAACATGGGGCACTACAAAGACCGTGTCCGGGTCGGCGCCCCCCCGATGGACATCCTGTACAACGTCGAGGAAAACGAGTGGATGGGCAGGGTGAATATCCAGCTGGTTGTGAAAGCGATCCGATGAGGAATGGACAGTCGGAAGGCGCTCTGCTTCCGGCGTTCAGTTGCCTCTCTAACGATGACGTAACGAAAACGGAAAGCCGCTGCGCGAAGAATTATGGCTGAAGAAATACAGATAGCCGATGTCGATCAGGACATCATCTATATCCTGCAGGAACGCACCAACCGAAAGGTGTGGACCATTGCCGGCGGAAAGGGCGGAACGGGCAAGACCGCCATAACCGCCAATATCGGCGTAGCACTTGCCACCATGGGCTACCACGTGATCCTCGTCGACGCGGACCTCGGCGGCGCGAACCTTCACACCATCCTCAACATCAAACGCCCCCAGTATACCCTCTCCGATTTCATCGGCCGCCGTGTGGAGCGTCTCGGGGACATTCTCCTCAACACGCCGAGCGAAAATCTCCGCCTCATCAGCGGCGGAAGCGACATGGTGGGCCTCGCCAACATTCCGTTTCAGAGCAAGGTCAGGCTCCAGCGTCATCTGGAACAGCTCGAGGCGGATTTCATTCTCATCGATCTGGGAGCGGGCACGAATTTCAACACCCTCGATTTCTTCGTATTGTCAAACGAGGGATTCGTGGTGTGCAATCCCGAGCCCACGGCCAAGATCAACGCCTATACCTTTCTCAAGAGCGTTGTCTACCGTCTTGTCGAACGCGAGTTCAAGCGCGGCACACGCATCAAGGAACTGATCATCAAGGAGGGGCGCAACAACAAGAGCGGAAGTCTCCCCGTGCCCGAACTCCTCAACCGTATCGATCACGTCGACCCCGAGGCCTCGTCGAAGATACGGGGGATCCTCGATGGATTCAGGCCGAAAATCATCATGAACAGGCTGCGGCGCTTCTCGCAGGAGCGAGAAGGATTGCAGCTCGCGGGGCTGACTGAAAAATATCTGGGCATTTCACTCGAATATCTCGGCATGGTTCGCGACGATTCCCATGTGATCGACTCCAGCGAACTCATGATGCCCTTCGTTCTCCAGTTCCCCGGATGCGGCGCGTCGAAGGACATCTACACCCTGGTCGGCAAACTCGGCATCGAGGACAAACTCGGACGCTTCTCCGTCAAGCGTTCCGCCAAGCTGCGCCGCTATATCAAATCCGAGCGCCGTTACTGGCATCATTGATACCCCCCCTGTCTTTTCCTCATTTTGAACAGACCGTGGAACCGAACCCTCTCCTTTCCCGTATACGATATGAAGCACCATTGTTCTTTCGCCGGGGACGTGGCTATATCCGCCCTGGCCGGGAACGGCATGTTGTCAGCCTTATTCTGGAGCTCCCCCGAAACCCAGCGAAGAATACATAAGGCCGTCGATATATGATTGGTGATTGACCGTACGTCGTTTGAACCATGATTAACGGGATTCAAGGATTGACAGGATTGTAATCGCGGTTCATCCTCTCATCCCGAAAATCCCGGTTCAGCAATTGAAAATCGCCGAAATAAATGTGATTGACGAAAAATAGGGGATTGCCGAACGCGCCTTATTGTATTGCGATTCGACCGTTGAAAGCATATATTGTTAGCCGGTTATCCAGTTAACCAAGCATATTGATATTCGTCATGATACCCCCCTCCGGACTTCGTCCTCGTCCCCCTGACAGGGGGACCCCTGTACCGTGGGGTGTGCCGTACCTGCCTCCCCTGTCAGGGGAGGCGCCACGACAGTGGCGGAGGGGTTATATAATCGATAGTGGGCTCTGATCACATGCTCGTGTCATGGCGCTTCAATGCGTTGCTTACAGAACTGGATAACCGGATATTGTCTTGACGTTAAATATTCCTTGAGGCCATAGAACGAAAGGAGCGGCCATACATGAAAAAACGTGCGGTGTTGGTTCTTTTGACGCTTGCTGTGATGTCCCTGATGCTTTCCTGTTCCGGTGAACAAGCCGGGGAGACGGTTGAAAAGCCGTCGGGCAAAAGCGGAAAATTCACGATTGTCTACACCGGAAACATCGGCGGAAAGCTCA
>CAYNWJ010000191.1:0-7395 GCA_964400815.1 uncultured bacterium | reverse complement strand
TGGCGGCACTCCCGGGTGTTCGTTCTTCGTGGGGAAACGAGTTCAAAAGGTACATGCAGAACAACGTTGAAGCATGAGGCGCCCACGATGTCCATGCGGTCGGTGGAGATGAAGAACATGTACGGCGATGGATTGACGATCCTGAGGGTACGGTAGATGTCGAAGGGGGCCACGGTAATCTCCCGCTCGAACCGCTGGGAGAGCACCACCTGGATGATGTCGCCGGCATAGATGTATTCCTTGGCCCGGCGGACGGCCTCCATGAACTCCTGCTTTTCGATGTTCGATACGTGCTCGCGATGGCCGCCGCCCTTCGCCGGGGCCGGGGCGATGCGCTTCGCCAGGAGGGATTCCAGGTTCTCGATGCGTGAGACCGCCTCACGGTAGCGGTCCTCGAGGGATCCCGGACCGTCGGTGTGGACGTTGGAAATGATGGAGATGGTGTGGCCGATGTTGTCGAATACGAGAATGGTGTCGAAGAACATGAACAGGATGTCGTCGAAGCCGTAATCGTCCCGCGTCTCGTCGGGAATGTCCTCCACGAGCCGGACGGCGTCATAGGCGAAATAGCCCACGCCGCCCCCGGTGAAGCGCGGCAGGCCGGGGAATCCCACGGTCTGGTGGCTGTCCATGATCTTTCTCAGCTCCCCGATGGGATCACCGTCGAAGCGGCTTTCGCGGCCCGTATTGAGGTCGCGGACGGTCCCCGAATCCCCCCGTGACCGGAATATGAGGTACGGGTCGGAGCCGATGAACGAGTATCGGGCGACCTTCTCCCCGCCCTCCACGCTCTCCAGCAGGAAATTGAAGGTGCTCCTGTCGCGAATCTTGAGATAGGCCGATACCGGCGTCTCCGTGTCGGCGAGAAGCGTCTTGACCACCGGGATGATGGTGCCCGTTCCCGTCCGTTTTTTCAGTTCCTCGAATGTTGGTGTTATCACGCGGTCCTTCCTTGTATGTGATATGGGGCTGATTAATTGACAGGTTCCTCTATTGTCTGCGCGCCGAATAGGTGACCGTGACCTCCCCGTCGGCGGGAACGTCCACCACCCACTCGGCGGTATACGCGTCCTTTTTCTCATGGTCGTGGGAGGAACGCAGAATCTCCCAGTCGCCCCACATATGTTCGGAGATTGTCACCCGCACCGCCTCCTCCTTGCGGTTGCGGAGCTCGATCTCCACTGTTTCCTCCCGTACGCGCTGTGATATGCGGCGCGTGTCCATCACGGTTCGTTCAGCCGCGATGTCGAATGCATGGCCGAGCATGAGGCGCACCCGCTCGTTCCTCGGCGTGTGGTCGATGGAATCCTCGCCCACGAATTCCAGCTCTCCGTCGGTGTCCCGTTTGAAGACCCGGACCTTTCCCGCCGGAAGGGGCATGCCGAGACCGTCCTCCCCGCTGTTCGTGAATTCCATGATCACCGCCACTTTGTCCGCGTTCTTACGGGCGTCATAGACGAACCGTTTTTCCGCGTCGGCCCGCGCCGGGTCGAACAGGGCGATCTGCTTGATCTCGGCGTTCATGATGTCGGTGCGACGGCCCAGGTCGTACAGGTGATACTCGAACAATCCCCGTTCGGCGAAACCGCCCGCCTCGGCCTCGTCGAGGGCCATCGGGGCGGCCGCGCGCATCATCTTCGGTTCGGGGCGGACACGGTTGACGTCGCCGGCGACCAGTTTGAGTGCCGCGTCTTCGTATGCCCCGCCGGAATTGTTCTCCACCGACACCCAGGAAGAGAGCTCCAGGGAACGCTCGTCGTCCGCGGCGACGGCGGTGTATTCCGCGTGCCAGGACATTCCGCCCGTCATATAGGAGATTTCGGCCCGCGCATCCCCCGCACGCCCGCTGTTCAGCGTCCAGTAAAGCGTGGGCCGCGTCACGAGCCCGTCGGGCAGCGCGGGAAGGTCGAAACGCTCCACGGCGTCCGTGCGCACGATGGCTGTCCGACCGTCATCCGCCGTGAGCACGATGTCTCCGGCCACGGACTTGAGGATGCCCTCCACAAGACCGCCGTCCTCCTCCAGGACGAGGGATATCCGCGTGTCGAGATACCGCTCGAGCACCTTCGTCGAGTTCACGAGGTCATAGCGATAGTTCTGCTCGAGAACGGTGACACCGTCCCCGCCGGGCAAGAACCTGACCGATGTGGGATCGATACGGTCGGGTACGCCGGTGAGGGTCCTGGTCTGCACGCCACGCTCGAGGGAGAGCGTTTCGGTCTGCTTCACCACCGCCAGATCGTTGTTGTACACCGTCAGCGAAACCTGGGAACAGGCATGACCGGCCCACGCGGTCATGGCCAGCGCGAGTGCCATTGCTTTCATCGTGATCGTTCTCATCGCTCGTCCCTTTCCCTTCCTGTTCGTTCCGTTCAAACCAAAAAAAAACCGCCCTTTCACCGGCGGTTCCGCAGTTTCGAATGATTCAGCTGTCAGATAAGGCGCACCGGTCCCCGTTATGATTCCTTCCACCACCACCAGAAGTAATACGCGGGAACGGTATTGTTCATGTCGTGTAGCCTTCCTTTCAACGGATGAATGAAACGGCCTCGAGGACCATCCCTGCTAAGAAAACGATTCGCCGGGGATATGTCAAGGTTTTTTTGCTCAGGCAATATTCCATTTTCAGAAGTCCGGCTGAGGCACGTTGTGAATGAAAGAGAAGGAGCCGGGGCGCATTCTCATACAAACCGCAGGGAATTCCGGCGAAGCCTACTTCAACAGAGTGATCCTGGTGACATCCCGCCTGCCCCCGGATGACAGAACGACCATATACACGCCGGCGGCGCAATCTCCCGCGTTCCACACCACCGCATGATTTCCCGTTGCCATCCCGCCCGAGAGAATACGCGCAACATGCTGCCCCGTCGCGGAATACACATCGAGGTCCGCTTCGCCGGGAGTTGCGAGAGAGAAAGCGATCGTCGCGGCGGGATTGAAGGGATTCGGATACGCCCCCGAGATTCCGAAGATCGAAGGCGTCTCCTCATCAAATTCGACGAGAGTCCCGCCCTGGATGTTCCGCCAGTCTCCCAGATCCTCCCGTGCAGCCAGGAAATCAGTGACGATATCGCTGGTCCCCGCAACATCGAGACCGTTGTTATCGAAATTGAAAGATTGCAGTGATATGCAATAACGTATTGTCTTCGGTATAACGCCGGTGAGCTGGTTGTTCTGCAGCCGGAGTTCAAGCAACGTTCTCAAATTGCCGATTGCACGTTGCATCTCACCAGTGAACTGGTTGTCGTTGAGGTAGAGGTAGAGCATGTGTCCCGAACTGGCGATTTCAGGCGGTATCTCACCGGTGAACCGGTTACAGCTGAGATCGAGGTGCGTCAGCTGTGTCAAGTTGCCAATTTCAGGAGGCAGTTCTCCGGTGATCAGGTTATTGCTGAGATCAAGGTATTTCATACTTGTCATATTGCCGATTGCGGGAGGCATCTCGGTTAATCGGTTATTACCGAGATCGAGTTCCAACAAACTTCTCAAAGTGCCGAATTCAGGAGGTAGTTCGGTGATCTGATTGTCATTGAGGTAGAGCTTAGACACGTTCAGGTTTCCGATCTCGGGAGGCAGTTCGGCGAGCTGGTTGCCATCGAGGTAGAGGTTATACAAGTTTGTCAATGTTCCGATTTCAGGGGGAAGTGACGTGAGCTGGTTGTCATTGAGGTGAAGCTCACTCACTCTTGTCAAGCTTCCGATTTCTAAGGGAAGTGACGTGAGCCGGTTATTGTCGAGGTGGAGGTCTCTCAAATTTATCAGGTTTGCAATTTCGGAAGGCAGTGCCGTGAGACTGTTGTCATTGAGATAGAGCTCCCTTAATACTGTCAAGGCGCTGATTTCAGGGGGCACGCTGGTGAACCGGTTGCCATCGAGATAGAGTCGTCCCATGTTCGCCAGGCTGCCGATTTCAGGGGGGATTCCGCTGAGCTGGTTATTGGTGAGGAAAAGCTGTTCCAAGTTCGACAGGTCGCCGATCTCGGGCGGTATGTCTCCGGTGAGCCGATTATCGCTGAGGAAGAGCCTCTCCAGGTTCGTCATGGCGCCGATTTCGGATGGAATCGCGCCGGTGAGCTGGTTATTTTCGAGGAATAGCCGTTCCAAATTGGTCAGATTGCCGATTTCAGGAGGGATCGCACCGGTGAGGAGGTTGTTGTTGAAGAAGAGAAACTCCAGGCTTGTCATGCCTCCGATCTCGGGGGGAATGGCCGTGAACACGTTCACGCTGATGTCGAGTGTCCTTACATTCGGTAGATTGCCGATTTCTGGTGATATTTCGGAAAGTTGGTTAAAACTGAGGAAGAGCAACTCCAAGTTAATCAGGTTGCCGATCTCGGAGGGTATCCCGCCGCTGAGTCTGTTCCTGGATAGGCTAAGGAACTCCAAATTTTTCAAGTTGCCAATCTCGGGGGGAATTTCACCGGTGAGCCGGTTCCAGGATAAATCGAGGCCCTCCAGGTATGTCAGGTCACCGATTTCGGGGGGGATTCCCCCGACAAAATTGTTATGGCCGGCAGAGAGCCACACGACATGTTCCGATCCATCGATCTCAGCGGTACTGACACCGTCCCAATCGGAAACGGTGCCTATATCCCCGCCCCAACCGGTGTTAAATCTCCAGTTCGGCCCATCCGTGGCGTTGTAGAGAGCCATGAGCGCGTCGTACTCCGACTGTGGCACATCCGCATACGCCGCCGAACTCAGAAGCACCGCGAACGTAAAGGCAGCGGCTTTTCCGATGACATTCTTCATGGGGTCCTCCTGCGTGATACGGCTGCGAAACAGCCGGCAGTGCGTGTGATAATGGCAATATAGCCAGCTGTGCAGCGATGGGCAATATCTCTATTCAATATAATATAAATCGAACAACCCCGCATTTCTGTAAACATCTGGCAGATGGTGAACCGAAAAGAGGAAAATTCTGCCTCACAAATGAAACAATCCTCGCTTCGGCAGCCGCGGAGATGTATAATTCCTGCTATAACCATTATCATAGGCACGCTCATCATTTGCCATTCACGCACAACCCACGGAGGACCCACATGCGGTATGGTTTCACACTCCTCTCGATCGCCGCGATCATCGCGGTATCGCTCATTCTCCCGCCTGTTGCCGAGGCAGAGCCGGTCACCACCACCTGGGGCGGCTCGGGGGAAATGATCTATGACACAGGCTTCATGCAGATGCTCATGAAGGACGACAGGGGCGGCGTCACCCTCTTCGACATGGAACTTCTGGCGAATGACGCTCCCGGCGCGGGATTCAGCGAGAAGGGCGTGACCTCGGACATCATCTGGGGCGAGGTCCGCGCCCGCAAGATACTCGAGATCGATGACACCCGGGCGCGGAAGGCCTTTCTGGTCATCTTCACCTTCCGTCAGGGGCAGCACCCCCTGAAATTCTCGGTCAACGGCAACGAGAGCCAGGTGGACAACTGGAACCGCCGGGAGAACCAGGAGGTCTACCGGTACGCCGAATTTCCCGTCGAGTGGCTCGAGGAGGGACGCAATGTCATCGAGATGTACTCGCCGGAAGCCTCCTCCGAACGCGAGGGCTGGGAGATATACATCGCCCGCGCCGACGAGTTCGAGCAGGGTGGCGGCGACCCGGCCAACGTGGGCGAGACATCGTTCAAGTCGGTCGACGGCGGCGAATCATGGAAGGAGAGCCCCTTCGGCCCGCTGGGCCAGACCAGGGCCGAATACACGGTGCGCATTTCCCTCGAAAGATACGTCCCCGAAGGCTGGCTGGCGAGCCCGGTCATCGATCTCTGGCGGGGCGATTCCGATGAAACCATCGTGCCGTTCCGGGAGATACGGACCATGAAGCTGGCCATACGCTCCGATGTTCCGGCAGGAACGAACGTCAGGTACTATTTCCGCCGCGGGCTGGAACCGGGACCCTTCGCCGGGGGCTGGGAACCGTATCAGTTCATCGGGGAGGGCGCGACGCTCGATTTCGAGATCGGCGGGCTCGACCTGAACCGGCGCTATGTCCAGTTCCGCTGCGAACTGTCAACCACCAACCCCCTCGAATCGCCCACGGTGGAATCGGCGGAGATCACGGCCGAGCTGAACCAGCGCGTTCCCCTCCACAAAAATATCAAGGTCGTCGAGGCGGACAATCCGGTCATCAAATACTCGTCCCTCGACTGGGAATGGGAAAAGGCCGACCGCCCCGAGTTCCAGGAACTCCGCGAACTCGAGAATCTCGACGAGGTGGTCGCCGGGGCCCGGACCGAGTTCGAAGCCCAGGTCAGGCTGCTCGACTATGTGACAAGGCGCTGGCGTCACAACAGCCCCACGCCGGAATATCCCGGATGGGACGCCAAGTCCATTCTCGAGCGGGTCGGCTACGCGGGCGGCGGCGGCATGTGCATCCAGTTCAACAACACCCTCGCCGGTCTGTGCATGGCATACGGCTGGCAGGCGCGGCTGGTGAATGTCGTGGGCCACGAGATCTGCGAGGTCTGGAACGACGAGTACGGCAAGTGGATATTCCTGGACGCCGACTGGGAGAACCACTACAACTACGACGAGGAGACCCTCGTCCCCCTGAACATGCTCGAGCTGCACCGCAGATACCTCGACTATTACTTCCCGGACCGTCCCATCGACTGGATGGAGGACCTCATCAACTGGGTGGCCCTCCGGGAGGACGATCCCCCGCCGGTCAAACGCGGCTCCCTCACCCATCACCAGAAATCGGTCCTGACCGGTTTCATCAACGCCGCATTCATGCGTATCGTGCCCCGCAACAACTGGTATGAAAAGCCCTATCCGCGTCCCCTCACCCACGGCAGTTCCTGGTGGCCCTGGGACGGATATGTAAACTGGTACGATGACCGCACGCCGCCGAAACGCCAGTATTCCTATCACACCGACAGGCCCCGCGACATGTGGCCCGATCTGAACCTGGTCCATGTTGACCTGGCGTCGACCTTCGGCAACGACCGCCTGTTCCTGAGGTTCGAGACATACACACCCAATTTCAGCCACTACGAGGTCGATGTGGACGACAGCGGCTGGAAGAAGGCCGGCGACCGCTGGACCTGGATCCTCCAGTCGGGGCGGAACACGCTCCGTGTCCGGGCAGTGAGCGAGGCCGGGGTGGGCGGCAAACCCTCGACATTCGTCGTGCGGTATGCAGACGCTCCCTTCGCGGACTATCAGAACTATTGAGGTGACTCACCTGCCAAGCCCGGAAGCGGGGAACGGACACGGCGCCGTTCCCCGCTCCGTCTGACACGTCGATTCCAAGGCAAAAGCCTTTTACCATGTCCGGCATCCCATTATCCGGGTATCAAGTTAAGTCAGCAAAGCGGGAAACCATGCTTTTTCACCTCTTGAATTGCGCGAAAGAGAATACGTTGAAGCTGAGTTGACGTGACACCCG
>CAYNWJ010000190.1:0-7422 GCA_964400815.1 uncultured bacterium | reverse complement strand
CATTCGGTTCGGGGGTGATCCCGATTCTCGGCGGATATGACAAGGGGGCGTCTTTCGGGGAAATGGCCGCGCGCATGGCAGGGCGTGTCGAATGGGCGGCGCTCATCGGAGACACCGCGCGGAACATCGCGGCTGCCCTTGCGGCCGAAGGTGTCCCGGCGGAGATTTTCCCGACTCTCGGCGACGCGGTGCAGGCCGCAGCGAAACGGGCCCGCGAAGGTGACGCCGTCGTCCTGACCCCGGGCTGCGCCTCCTATGACATGTTCCGGAACTACGAGGAACGCGGCGAGCGTTTCAGGGAGATCGTGGCGGAGCTTGCCCGATGAACCGTGCGCCACGCCCTCTCCACCGATGACAATCAAGCACGAAGAAGAGAAAACCCGCCGATTTCGACGGGTTTTCGTGTTTATGCGCCTGTGCATCGAGCTATTTCACTTCGGCAAGCTCGTATTCCGTGCTGCAATCGTAATATTCCGTCAGGTACTTCACCATCAGGTAGGGGTCCTTGGCGTGGATCTTCTCGAACAGGTGGCCGTCCACGTCCAGAAGTTCCCTTCCCTTCGGCAGGCCGTTGGGAATCAGGTTTTCCGTCTTGATCATGTCCAGGGACGCCGTGTCCACGGCCGCGATGTCCTCACCTGCGACGATGCCGATGTCCGGGACCAGCGACGGTGTGCTGAACTCCCAGCAGTCGCAATAGATCGTGATGTTGGTGAGCACGTTGATGAACAGCAGGTTTTCGGGCGCAAACTTCCTGAGGAAAGCCGCGGTCACCTTCGCCATACCGCGTGAGAAGTCCTCGAAGGTGCGGTTCTCCATGGAGATGGCCTTTTCGGGACAGATCATCAGGCAATGCTGGCAATAGGTGCAATTGTGGAAGAAGAAGGTGATCTCCTTCTTCTCGTCGTCCTTCCAGATGGCCTCGTGGGGACAGTTTTTGAAGCACTTGAGGCAATAGACGCACTTATCCCGGTCTATGGTCAGTCCGCCCTCGAGCTGGTGCAGCTTGCGTCGGGACTCCGTGGGCACGAGACCCATGGCGATGTTCTTGAGCGAGCCGCCGAAACCGCAGGCGCCGTGGGCCTTCACATGGGCGAAGTCGATGAAGAAATCAACATCGCAGGCCTCGCCGCCGAACTCCACCTCGTCAAGGCTCTTGAAATCGATCCTTTCGGGATAGAGGTACTGTTCCGTCGCCCCGAAAACGTTGACGACGGGGCAGCCCACGATCTCCTTCGTGATGCCGCGCATGACCCCGCGCTCGGGGTCCGCGCCCTCGATGATCTTCACCGACCGCGCGCCGGCTTCCTTTACGGCGTCCACGAGAACACGGACGAAGACCGGATGGATGGTGGTGTAGCCGATGTCCGCGCCGAGATGCATCTTGATCGCCACGGACTTGTCCTTCACGCGGCCGTCGAGCTTGAGCCGCTTGAGCATACGGTCGAACTTGGCCGGGAGCGTACGGTTCTTTTCCAGCGCATCCACCGCGGCGTCGGCGAACAGGAGCGTGTTTTTTCCGTTCGGTGTGGTTTTCGGCATGATTCCTCCGTTTGGGGATATGATTCAAGGTATGTAGTTCATTGTCCGGCATCGATTAAAATATAGCACACAACGGCGTGTTCAGTCAAGCCGGAGGGGTCGCCGGCAATCCCCCGTTTCCCGGCAGACACATTCACTTCGGCGGCTTTCAATTGCTGAACCGGGATTTTCAGGATTACGGGATGAACCGCGATTACAATCCTGTCAATCCTTTCATTCCATTGATCATGGTTCAAACGGCGTACGGTCGATCATCATTCGAAAAAGCCGGAGGTGTCGTGATAAAGAACGCCATAATCGCTCCGCCCGGATCGTGTCATCAGGCGCCGTGTTTTTCCCGTTCGCGGCGCACCATCTCGTCGCAGCGCTCGTTGTGCCTGTTGTCGGAATGGCCACGCACCCACCGCCAGTCCACCGTATGAAGCCCGGTGAGATCGACGAGCTTTTTCCAGAGGTCGATGTTCTTGACAGGCTTTTTTCCCGCCGATTTCCAGCCGTTGGCCAGCCATTTCTTCAGCCAGCCGTCGGTGAACGCCTTCTTCAGGTACTGGGAGTCGGTATAGAGGGTGACCTTGCAGGGCCTCCTGAGGCTTGCGAGCGCCTCGATGGCCGCGGTCATCTCCATGCGGTTGTTCGTCGAGTCGCGATCGAACCCGGAAAGCTCCTTTTCGGCGTTTCCGTGGGCGGGAGAAATCAGTACCGCTGCCCATGCTCCGGGGCCCGGGTTGGGCGAACAGCCTCCGTCTGTGTATATGACAACCTTGTCTCGTGTTTCGGTCACCTGCCGCGTCTCCGTTTCATTGTCCGCGTGTGTTCGAATTTCCTACCATCCCTGGTAGCCGGCAAGCACCGCCAGCATGCCGGCGGGCATGGCGGCCTTGAGCAGTGCCGACGCCCGGTGCATTCTGCGCCCGTCGGGTTTCGAGACCGCCGCCCATGTCCCATAGAGCAGCGCGGGCACGACACCGGCGGTCACGATGAGGAGATAACCCGGACCGAACACTCCTGCGGCGAACGGCGCGGCAAGAGCGGGCGCAAGAATTATGAACACCCACGCCGCGACAATCCCCGTCCGGCGGGGTCCCCAGCCCACAGCGGTGGAGGTGATTCCCGCAGCCGCATCGCCCTCGGTGTCCTCGATGTCCTTGACGAGTTCCCGCCCGAGGTGAAGAAGCACGGCATAGGCGGCGGGCAGCATGGCCCTCCCCGTCTCTCCCGCGGCGATGCCGCCGTATGCCACGGCCAGCCCGCCCAGAAACGCCACCGCCACATTTCCCGCCAGGGGAACGCCCTTCAGATGGGTGTCGTAGAGCGCGAGGAGTACGGCGGCGAGAACAGCGGCGGCCACTCCCGGAGGGCCGAGAAACAGGGAGAACAGCACACCGGTGAAGGCGGCAATGGCTGCGAACAGGAGCGCCGCGCTCCGGGACACAGAGCCGGAAGCGACCGGGCGATGAGGGGCGTTGATACGGTCCGCTTCGAGATCACGGACATCGTTGAAGGCGTTTCCGGCGCCGAGAATGAGGGATGCGGAGAGCGCCGCCGCGACGACACGCGCCATGACCGGCGAGACCTCTCCCGCAAGCAGGGTCCGCAGCCACTGCCCGGCGATATCGAGCGGTCTGCCCGCGACGAGTGCGCCGCAGAGTACACCGGCCATGCAGATGGCTGCGTTCAAAGGGCGTGCGAGCCTCACGAAGGCGCGGATTGAGGTGGCGGTGCTCATGGCGAATCTTCCGTGTCGATCAGTTCTGGGGGCATGATGAAGCGGGCATGGTCGACGGCAATGGACTGCTCCCTGAGCGTGTGGTCGGCATACCGCGGTTCAAACCGGATATCCCCGTCCTGTGACACTGTCCGCTGATCCTCGCCGAAGGACTCCGGTGCGAATCCTTCCCGCTTGAGTATGGCGGTGATCGACTGCATCTGCCGCTCGGAGACGACCACGGCCGTGTCCGACAACTGTTCGACGATATAGGGCTCGAGTTCGGGCAGGTGGACAATACGGCTCATTGTGGCGGTGTCTCGGCATCTGAGAAGGGTCACGTTCTCGAAATAGAGGGTCCCGTAACGCTCGGCCCATGACTCGAGGGAAAAACGGACGTTCTGGGGTACGGGTGTCCGGGAGTGATCGAGAAAGAACCGCACGATGTCGTCGCTTGCCATGCCCCGCTCACGGGCGCGGTTCACACCCTCCTGCGAGACCTTGAATGTCAGGACGGTGTCACGTGACCTGCGGTCGGCGAGGATTTCCAGCATGAACCTGACCGCGGGATCGAGTTCGGGCCCGACGATGACATCGAAATTCGGCTGCATGGTAAAATGCGTTCCCATCGCGTCGTCGATGGACAGGCGTTTGCCGCGGAAGAGTTCCCAACCCGTGTTCGTGACCGAGAACATGTCCCCTCTGACCGAGAGCATTCCCAGGTGGGAGAGCATGAATACAAAATCCCGCACCCGGCTGGAAATGCGCTTGAGGCCCCCGGGGGCGGCGGTCTGGGTGTGCAGGAATTCGGCGATACGGCCCGGTTCGAAACAGTCGCCCGGATCGAGTTCGGAAAGAAATCCCTGGAGCGTGACAACAGTCGTCTCGTCCTGCACCCGGTATTCATAGGCGAAGGAAACGATGTCGTTCAATCGCTCCGTCATGGAAAGGGTGAGCCAACGGTCGAGCATCCGCGTGGCGCGGAGTTCCTTGTTCCCCGATTCGATCAGCGATCGTGAGCGGAGATATTCGAGGATGAAATTCGTCCGCATATCCTTCGATATGCCAGGAACGCCCGACACGCAGGTTGGCGAACCCTTGAAGATAAGCTCGAGGACAACCTTGCGCACACGCCCGATGAGTGTCAGTGGAATCCCGATCTTGCTGGCATGGGCGAGGAAGGCGAACATATCCTCGAGGAGATTTGTCGGCGACAGTGCGACTGCTTCTTCCGGGTGTTTTTCCACAAGACCGTTTTCACCGATCAACCTCGACCGAACCCGTTCCGCGGCGCCTCCCGGACAGAAATACCGACGTTCGTCATCGTCGATCCCCCCGGCGAGAGCATAGGGCATGAGCCCGTTGAGTATGGCGAGCGCATCCCTCCGCCCGAGACCTGCGATCTTTTCCGCTTTTTTCAGAATCTGCTGCTCGGTCACGCCTGTCCTGTAGGAAAATGCCAGAATGGAAAGGATCAGTTTCCTGTCGACAGTCAAACCGTCGAGCAGGCGATCGACGATTTCTCCGTCCCAGAACAGCCGGTCTATGGCGTTCATCAACTTGATGCGGGCTCGGTACTCCACCTTGACGCCGACGGCATCGGCCATGGTTTTGAGCGCTTTGAGGGGTATGTCGTGCAGATAATCCCTGAGATGCATTCATCCCTCCGGAAAATAAACGCCGCCCCCGTTTGCCGGTGCACCGTTCAGTCCGTGTTCATTCGGCTGCGGTTTTCCCGCCGTCCCGGCATTTTCCCGCTTCGGAATCCTCCATCAGCCGGGCCGCATCGACGATTTCATAGGAATATCCCTGCTCCGTCAGGAAGAGCTGCCGTTTCGCCGCGAATTCCTGGTCCTGGGTGTCCTTGGTCACCACGGAATAGAACCTGGCCATGGAACCGTTGTTCTTGGGCCTGAGGATCCTTCCAAGCCGCTGGGCCTCTTCCTGGCGCGATCCGAATGTTCCCGAAACCTGGATTGCGACATTGGCGTCGGGCAGGTCCACGGCGAAATTGGCCACCTTCGAAACAACGAGCAGTTTGATCTCGCCCCGTCTGAATGCGCTGTAGAGCTTGTCCCGCTCGGACGTCTCCACCTTGCCGGTGATGATGGGGGCGTCGAACTCACAGGCAATCATCTCGAGCTGGTTGATATACTGTCCGATCACCAGAATCAGGTCCCCCTTGTGACGCGAGATGAGATGTTCCACCACGTCGATCTTGGCGGGATTCTCGGAGGCCGTCCGGTATTTCTTTCTGAGTCCCGCGGAGGCGTACCTGACCCGCAGATCCGCCGGAAGGGACACCCTGATCTCGGTGCAGGTGGCGGTGGCGATCCACCCCTGCTTTTCCAGGTCCTTCCACGGGATATCGTATTTCTTCGGTCCGATGAGGCTGAACACATCCGTCTCGCGCCCGTCCTCCCGGACCAGCGTGGCGGTGAGCCCCAGCCGCCGTTTCGCCTGAATCTCCGCCGTATAGCGGAACACCGGCGCGGGGAGAAGGTGTACTTCGTCATAGATGATCAGCCCCCAGTCCTCACGATTGAACAGGGAGAAATGGGGGAATCCCGAAGCCTTCGTCTTGCGATAGGTGAGTATGTTGTAGGTGGCGATGGTCACCGGGCGTATATCCTTGTGCTCGCCTGAATACTCGCCGATGTCCTCCCCGGAGAGGGAGGTCTTGTCGATGAGCTCCTCCTTCCACTGCCGGAGGGCGGTGATGTTCGTGGTGAGGATAAGGGTCCGCATGCCGCATGCCGCCATGGCCCCGATGCCGATAATGGTCTTTCCCGATCCGCAGGGAAGCACGATCACTCCCGATCCGCCCCGGTCGCTCCCGCCGGCGTGAAAAACATCCACTGCTTCCGTCTGGTAGGCGCGGAGGCTGAATTCGTTTCCGGAAACCGACCTCTCCCGCATCTCGATGTCAAGCGGGATGCCGTCGGTATATCCCGCGATGTCCTCCACGGGGAATCCGAGCTTGATGAGGGACTGCTTGACGAAACCCCGGTTCATGGGGAGAATTGCGATGGTGAAATTATCGAGAAGCTCGTCCAGGCAGGGCCTGATCTGGTCGTTGTTCCAGATTTCGGTTATGATGTTCTCGTCGTCCGAATCGAGCCGCAGCCGCTCGCCGTCCGAGGTGAGGCGCAGCTTGCCGTACCGCCCCATCTGCTCCACGATCTCGAAGCGGATGTTCTGGGGAATGTCATATTTGCTGTACTTCTCCAGATCGGACAGCACCTTGTCGCTCGTCATGCCCAGAGACGCCGCGTTCCACAGCGAGAGGGGCGACAGGCGGAAGGTGTGGATGTGCTCCGGGCTTTTTTCCAGCTCGGCAAACGAGCTGAGCGCATTCCTCGCCTCGATGAACGACGGATTGTCGACCTCGAGAAGGATGGTTCTGTCGCTCTGGACGATGACCGGATTTTCCGGCTTGAAAAGCATACGATAACTCCCTGAAAATGTGGAACTTTGCAATATAGCAAGAAAAAAGGCGGCTGTCAAGGAGGAAATCGGGCGGAAGACGGTGGAACCGGTGATTTCATGTTCTTCAAGTGGTGAGAAACAGGACGCGGCAAACACCCATGCCATGGTGTCTTACGTCACCGTCAGTATATGTCATGTTTGCTTGACATGATGATAGGGGAGACGCTGTCGGTTTTACGGAGACAGCGGATGATCATCCATTCAGATCAGGCCCTGCGGAGGCAGTGTGAATGGAAGATATAAGCTGGCAATCCCCCAAAAACCCAGCGGATAATAGACATAAGATATTATAATATCTTATATTATATCCAACATACAAATAAGAAAAGATTCTTTGAACAATTAATGAAACCACATGTAACCGATGCTGGCGACGAGGAAAGAATGACGATTGACCGACCGCCGTTTGAACCATGATTAACGGGATGAAAGGATTGACAGGATTCCAATCGTGGTTCATCCCGTAATCCCGAAAATCCCGGTTCAGCAATTGAAAACCGCCGAAATACATACTGTCTGCCGGAAAATGGGGGATTGTCAGGGAAGATAAATGTTGTTGACAAAGTTCTTTATTGTCTTTAAATATTTAAAGTGCGTATAGTATTTAAAGCATTTAAAGTACTCTTATTACTTAGGGCTTCCTGAAAAACCCGATTATTTCAAGCGCATTGAGACATATCGTTTCC
>CAYNWJ010000189.1:0-7422 GCA_964400815.1 uncultured bacterium | reverse complement strand
GATTCAAGGATTGACAGGATTCTAATCGTGGTTCATCCCGTAATCCTGAAAATCCCGGTTCAGAAACTGAAAAACCTCGAATTATTTATTTCAGCCGAAAAACGGGGTGTTGCGTCTGAGATTAATCCCTGGAATTGAAAAAGCTTGTTTGCCGGATGCCCCGAAAAAAGAAGGGACGGCCCGCAGCCATCCCTTCATTCATGCTGATGCAACCAGAGCCGTTTTTCATCCCCCGGCTTTCAACGAACCGCCGTCTTTCCCTCCGCCACGATCTCGATGCCTGAGATGACGGGCGTTCCTCGTGACACCGAAAGCTCGACGACCAGTTCGGTGTCAGCCCGCACGCCGTTGATCTCGCGCACGAGCGGCCTGAACGACCCGCCGGCCTCCTTCACGATGTCGAGACCGGAAACGGCGCTCTTCCCCTGCACCGCCACATCGAAGACACGGCTGCCGGGTTTCGCGTTCTCGTCGGGTTCGCAGAAATGGAGCCGTACTGTCAGGAGCCTGCCGCCGGTGGGTTCCGCGGAAAGAGGGACGGTCATACGGCTGATGCCTTCGCCTCCCGATGCGGCCACCAGGCGCGGACCGTCACCGGTGACCCGTGATATGTGGCGGCGGTACCAGACGATCTCTTCGGAAGGTTCGATAGACACCGGGATGTCGGGGGAATCGCCGCCCACCACCGGGATGTCAAGCCAGAGGGTGCCGTCATCCGCCAGATGATCGCCGGGAGCGCCCAGGTTGACGCCGATGCGTTCCACGGGGGAACCGTCCCAGGTGATGGTGTCGTAGGTCCAGGTCTCGATGTCGGCGTCCGGCATGTACACGAGAGCGACCGAGGCCTGGTTCTGGTAGGCGCAGTTGCAGGTCCGGGTGTAGTCCGGGATGTTCAGGACCCCGTCGGCCGCCACGATGGTGTTGGTGCAGCCGCTCTTGAACCCGCCGAAATTCCCCGTACCGCCGGCGTTGGTGAAATCATAGAAGCCGGCCGCGCCGGAACGGAAGGTCAGAAGGTGCTCGCTGGCCATGGGGAAGTTGCAGCCGTACATGCGCTTCCATGTCCAGGGTATGTGGTCCCCCGTGAGGGGGTTCTCCCGGTGGACGGTGTCGCCGGACAAGAGGTCGAAGATGCCGCTTTCGGTGACGATGCGGTCTCCGTGGAGGATGGGGAAGGTGCGGTAGGATATCTCCCTGTCCCAGATGACATCGCCGTCCTGCGCACGGTAGACGATCATGCGTTTGCCGTTCTCGCCGCCCACGGTGTCGCGGGAGGGCCGGGTTGACTGGACGAGGAGTTCGTGCTCCGCCGAATAGCTGAGGAACGAGCCGAAGACGTTCGTCGTGTCCTCCCAGGCGGCCGAGCCGGTGCGGATGTCACGCGCCGAAAGGCGATATCCTCCGGGGGATTCCTCCCCGCGCCTCGAGAGACGCTCCTCGACAAGGGGGGGCAGCTTGTCAAGGAAATACAGCACCCCGTCTCCCGCCGTGACGGCGTTGTGCAGGAACCCGTGACGGGCGTCGCACTCCCAGAGCACGTCTCCCGTGTGACGGTCCATCACCACGAGTCCGGCGCTCGCACTCAGGTCGAAGTCCTTCCAGTTCGAATATTCGTCGCGGGTGATGTCGAGGAGGTCGGAAAAGGCGACGAACCCGCTCCCGCCGATGAGCAGATCGCCGTACACCCCGATATAACCCCATTCGGGATGGACCGTGCGTTCGGCGTCCGGATCCTCGGGGGGAAGACGCAGGACCTTCTTCGTTTCACCCGTTTCGGCGTCGAGGGCGTGGCATTCGGCCCCCTGGATGACATAGACGAGGTCCTCCGTGGCGATGTAGTTCGTGCCGCGTATGTTCGCGCCGGGAATGTGGACCTGGTTGTATCGGGTGCTCGTCGGCGCGTCCTTGTATGTGTGGTCGTAGTAGACATTATAGGTGTCCAGATCGAGCAGGGTCTTCGTCCACAGATCGCGCCCGGTGTAGACATCGCGGGCGGTCAGGCTGTTCATGCCCTCGATGAAGAGCCTGCCGCCGATCACCTGTTCCGCCGGACCGTGACCGTGACGGGGCAGCACGTCCGCGTTGGAATTGCCGCCGAACCAGAGCAGGCCCAGGGGCAGCTTCACCCGGTCGTCGTCGGATTTGGCGGTGTTGGTGATGTCGCCTAGGTTATGGGTCCACTGGGCCGAGCCGGGGAGCGGTCCCTCACGTCTGACGATCAGGGCGCCGTCGACCATATCGGCCGCCGCTCCGTGGAGACCGCTGTCACGCAGCGCGCGGGCGATGGTGGTGCGGGTTCGTTCGTCACCGGCGATCCATGCCGTGCCGCCATAGGGCCGCATGGGCTCGTAGAGGCTGTTCAGGACGCCGGCATCGGTGAGACGTTCCGGTTCCGCGCTTTCGGTGACGATGGTCAGGCTGAAGATGTAGGGCGGAAGTGAGACACCGAAGGGCTCACCCGCGTGAACAGCCACCCGGCCGCCGTAGAGGCCGCGCTCGTCCAGCCTGCGCCGCGCCGTGTCCACGCGTTTTTTGTCGGGATCGAACGCGATGATTTTGAGGTCGGACCAGGAGGAGAGGGCCTCCAGAAACGCCCCGTCGTCCCCGATGCCGTAAACCAGCGCGTACCCGTCGGTGATGTTCGTCCGCTCGATGACAGCCCGCGCCCGCTCCGAAGCCTCGTCGGACACTCCCGCCGCGGCCGGACGGTCGAGCATCCGCGCGGCTTGAGAGGATGTTTCGCCGAACGCCATGATGCGGCCGTCGAGGGTGACGGCGAAGAGTGTGCCGTTCGCGGCCACGAGACGTCCGATATCGCCGTGCACGGTCTTCCGCCAGGCGACCGAGGGCTTGCTTCCCGTGCCGAGATCGACCGCGGCGATCACACCGTCACCGGCGGCATAGAGACGGTCCCCCGCGCGGATCAGGTCTCCCCCGGCGTTGACATCCAGCGACCACAGGAGGCTTTCGCGTATGGTGTCGGCGGCCCGTTCCCGCATGCCGTTGTCCTCGCCGTCATCACCGTTGCCGCCTGCGGGAAGGGGCTCGCGCATGCCCCGGTCGAATGAAGCCGCGTCGAAGGCCGTCACCGATTCTCCCGAAAAATACCACCGGTCCCCGGCCAGAACGGGATATTTCCCGATCCGGGGCAGGAGGGCGGAGCCGTCGGACGCGCTGTACATGGTCGTTATGCCCTCGCGGTAGTGGTTGAAGAAGTAGTTCCCCCAGGACGCCACAAAGGAGCCGCCGGTCTTTCCGCTGGATGCCAGTTCGTAGTAGAGGAATTCACCCGTATGCCTGTCGAAGCACGCGGGCACGGACCTTCCGCCGGAAACCAGCAGACGGTCCCGGGACACGGTCATCGATCCCTGCGGCGCAACTCCGGCGAAGGACGGTGCGTTGTGTGGCTGACGCATGTAGCGCGATCCCTCGGCGTCGTTTTCCCACACCACGTCCCCGGTTTCGGCGTCGAGGGCGTACATGAAGATGCCCATGAACGGCCAGATCCCCGCCGCGAAATACACGGTCCCGTCCTCGATTACCACGCCTCCGCGCGCCGGCCACATGGAGATCAGGCGGCTGTTTCCCAGGACACGGCGGTCATTCGGACCTCCGCGGAAATTCCAGACGAGCCTGCCGGAGTGCAGGTCGAGGCAGTACAGGTGGCCGTCATCGCTGGTGGCATAGACCTTTCCCTTCCAGATGGCCGGTGGAAGCCTGACCGGCCCGTCGGTGAAGTATGTCCACCGAACATCGCCGTCGACTGCGTCGAGGGCCGCGATCTTGTCGCTGTCGTTGAACCCGATCACCAGGACGCCGTCCGCCGCCACGGGTTCGAAGATGCTGTCGTAGGGCATGATGTCCCGGTTCAGGGGATCCTGCCAGGCTGATACGCGCGGGGAATACTGACGCACCCAGAGCAGGTCCATCTGATCGGGCAGGTTCGCGGTCGAGGATGCGGAACGGGAGCTGTCATGCCGCCACATGGGCCAGTCGTCGTCCGCGCCTGCATCCCCTGCAACTGAAAGCGCCGCGATCGCGATCAGGGCCGCGGCAGCCGTAAAAGAGCGTAAGAACTGGTTCATCGGGGTCTTGGATCCTTTGTATGGGGTTGATATATCAGGATTTTTCAGGTTTCAGCCGCCCGCCGGTCATTGACACGGTACGCTCCGCGCGCGCCGCGGCCTCGGCGCTGTGGGTGACCATCAGGACCGAGCCGCCGTTGTGGACGAATTCCTCGAAGACGGCGAGCACCACGTCGGCGTTGACCTCGTCCAGGTTGCCGGTGGGCTCGTCGGCCAGAAGCAGGACGGGTTCGTTGAGGAGCGCCCGGGCCAGGGCCGTTCTCTGGCGTTCGCCCGTGCTGAGTTCCGAGGGGAGATGATTACGGCGCGGCGCGAGGTTGAAGCGTTTCACCAGCTCGTCGGCGCGTTCGAGGGCTCCCGCCCTGCGATGTGCCGCCGTGGGGGCTATAACGTTCTCGATCACGCTCAGGTAGGGTACGAGATGGAACTGCTGGAAGACGAAGCCGACACTTTCCGCACGGAATCTCGCCCGATCGTCCGGGGAAAGGGCGTAGGGGTCGACGCCGTTTACGCTGACCGTGCCCGAGTCGGGAGCGAGAAGGCCTCCCGCCGTCATGAGCAGGGTCGATTTTCCGCAGCCGCTGGGCCCCCTGACCGCGGCGAATTCTCCCGCGTCAACATGCAAGGAGACGCCGTGGACCGCAGACACGTCTCCGTCGGCCCCGCGATAGGTCTTTCCGATGTCGCGCATATCGAGCATGGGGTTCATTCCTCGCTGAGTACCGCCGCGGGATCCTGCCGTGCGGCGAGAAGGGCGGGAAGCCAGCTCGCAACCGCCGACAAAAGCGGCGAAGCGACGATGACCACGAGAAGAATGCCGGGCCTGAACAGGGCGGACGCAGATGCGCCGGACACCGGTCCGGTGTTCGATGCCGCGGCGACCGCGAAACCGGCGGCGTATCCCGCGGCGGCTCCGGTGATCCCGAGGACCGCGGCCTTGGTCAAAAACACCGCAAGGATCTGCGCGGACCGGTAGCCGATGGCGCGAAGGATGCCGATCTCCGTCCTCCGTTCGCGAACGTTGTTGAAGGTAAGCACGCCCACGAGGACTGCGCTTCCCAGGATGACGAGGGGCACGAGCCACGCAGCGAAGGCGTCCCGTTGCTCCCGGAGACGGGCCCTCGAAGCGCTCTCCGCCGCCAGGGTGGAATCGGCGGTGGCCTTCGCCCTGTCGCGCGCCTGCGCGCGGGTGATCACGCGGTTGTCGATTTCGATGACCTGGGTGTCGGGAAGAATCCCGGCCACCTCGGCGCGGACATTCTCTATCTCGTGGCCCTCGCAGTGGCACTTGAGGGCCACGATGGCGTTGATGCGATCCTCGAAGCCCAGCATTTCCTGGGCCGCGGCCAGATCGATCCAGGCGGTGATATCGTCCTTTGAGCCGCGCTGGGGGGTGCATTCCGATACGGTGAAGGTTCGGCCGAGCAGGGTGACCTTGTCGCCGGGAGCGCGGTCGATGCTGTTCCAGAGTTCATAGCCGAGCACGATCTCCCCCGCCGGCACCGCTGTCAGTATCGGTTCCTTGAGGGGACGGCGCAGATAGGGAACCTCACCCCGGGTACCGGTGAGGATGATGGTGCGATTGCCCTGTTCGGGCCAGCGTATTTTCTGCTCGAGGCTGGGAAGGAGATGCTGGATGGTGACGATGTCGGTGGCGGCGATACGGTCCACATACTCCTCGGGCATGAGCTTGGAGACGTACCCGTCGGCATAGAAATTCTCCAGTTCCTGGCCCTTGGGAATGATGAGGAGATTGTAGCCCAGCTCCTTCATGATCTTGCGATAGTCGTCCTCCATGACGCGCATCTGTTCCTCGAGGCGGTCCGATTTCTCATCGAGAATGCGTTCCGTTTCCAGGTCATGGGCCACCAGCAGGGTCATTTCCGCGGTGAACACGCCGGCCGCGGCGGCCACCGAGAGGAACGCCACCAGGAACGCCAGGCGGTTGTGGAGGATTTCACGTGTGACGAGACGCAGAAGAGTCATGGGATTCGATGCCGTGTCAATAAGGTATGAGAGTATCAGTCCATTTCAGTCTGAAGCGTCCGGTTTCGGATGGGTGGAGCAGCGCCCCGTATGCATCAATATAACAATCATCCGCGCTTTTTCAAGCTGATCGAGACCGTTCCCGCGGCAATGACCAGCACGAAGGCTCCCACGGCGACGAGAACGTTGCGGTTCATGGCGCCGGCGGGTGCTTTGGCGGCCACGGTGTCGCGGTTCAGCGATACGGCGTCCTCCTCCGGTCCGGTATTCGCGCCGGGTGCGGGTGGATCGGCAGTTTCCTTCGCGGCCCGGGCCTGGACGGCGAGTTCGGCGACGCTCACCAGCGGGGGAGGCTCCTCGTCATCGATCCAGCTTTCGGTGACGAAGCTGTCCCAGTCGGCGGACACCAGAAGGTCCACGCCGGGATTGAGCGCCTTGACCTCGCATGAGCAGGCGCCGGTCAGGAATTCACCGGCTGCGCGGATGTTGCGTTCGTTGATGCCTTTCCCCACGAGCGCATAGAGCGCCCGTCCCCGGCCGTACACCGGGAAGACCATGGGGCTTCCACTATATCCGTCCAACCCCGGTTCGCTGTGCATGAGCATGTCCACGAGGGCCGCCTCGCCGGGGTCATTTCTTGAAACCCGGAGCACGGAGAAGGATATCCGTACATCCGGCCCCGCCGAGGTGTCGACCGCCTGCGCGCCATAAGTGCCGTCCACCGCGCCCGGAAGCGAGAGGGTCGATTCCAGTTCTTCCAGGTGCTTCCCGAGCAGGGCGGCTGCCTCGTCGTCCGCGCCGACGTCGCCGCTCTCGATGAAGAGCCAGACGGCCGATTCGCCGGAGCCGATGCGCCTGGAAAGCTCGCTCCGGGCGGGAGAATCCAGGATGCCGCGCATGGTCTCCTCGGTGAGGGCCACGGGATGGAAGGCGAGACGGAACGCGGTCTCGCCGGGAAACCTGACCGCCGCGCAGGGGAGTGCGGGACGCTCGAGCCGTTCCCACACCTCGCGCATGGCGGGGGGAACATCGCCCGAGAGATCGACATTGATCACCGTGCAGTTCGCCGGGGACGTTCCCGACGACGCGCGCTCGGCCAGCTCAACAGCCGCCCGTTCATCCGCCGTCAGGGGTGCGTCGCGGAAAACCATGATCTCGTAGGGATCGGCGGGCCAGCGTTCGAGGGCATAGCGGAACACCGGGACATTGCATGCCCATGCGGCGAAGGAAAATGCAACCGCCGCCGCTGTCAGTGCGAAAAAGACCGTGTTCCTTGTTTTCATACGGTATCCCAATGGTGTCCGGTCAATCGATTGTACCAAGCACTCTATGTTCCCAATAAATAATGGTA
>CAYNWJ010000188.1:0-7470 GCA_964400815.1 uncultured bacterium | reverse complement strand
TCCCGAAAATCCCGGTTCAGAAACTGATTAACCTCGAAATATAAGTTTGTGCCGGGAAATGGGGGATTGCCGGAAAAGAGGACCGTCGCTTGTAAACCGGGCGACAGTGCCTTATATTACATGTAAACCACTCACCCGAAACAAGGAGAGCCTTATCTCTTGTAAGACAATCACCTTTTCCGCCGTGCTCATCGCGGCGATGTTCCTTGTCGTATTGTCCGTCAATGCCCAGCCCCAGGCCCCGATGCAGAACCCCAACCAGGGCCAGCCGAGCATCGTCCAGATGCTGGCGCCCATGCTTCAACAGGCCGGCCAGCCCCTCACACCGGGACAGATCGAAAAACTGTCAAGCCTCCAGATGGACGCCAATTTTCAGGCAAACCTCATGAAGATCCTGACACAGGAACAGGTTGCGGTTCTCCAGCAGGCATCGCAGCAACAGCAGCAACAACAGGGGCCCACCATATTCGATATTCTCGATCAGGGCGGAAAGCCGATGAGCGACGCCCAGATGGAGAAGCTCGAGGCCATCGAGCCCGCTCCCGGCGCCCGCAAGAAGATGATGGACCTTCTCACCGACGAGCAGATCGGTGTTCTCCGGAACTACATGGAGAACGACGCACAGGGAGACAATATCCCGAAGGTCCTGAACAACGCGGGCGAACCGCTCTCGAATGACCAGATGCGAAAGATCAATTCGATCGAACCGGGACCGGAAGCCCGTGAACAGCTGGATGCCATCCTGACGGGCGAACAGCGCGATGTGCTCGATGAAAAGGAAGCGGAGAGCGCGAAATAATACATGTCAACCGGGTTCAGAACCGCGAGCCGCCGTTATGCCCATTCCAGGGCGTATTCGGCGGCTTTTCGCATGTGGGAGAGGGCGGCGAGGATACGGCCGGTTTCCTCGAAGCCATAGGATATCCGGAGCTGCCGGCGGCCGGTTTCGACCATTTCGCCCCGGGGATGGACGCAGAACGCGCCGGGAACATAGATCACCCGTGGCAGGGGATCGTCTGCGGGGCCGTCCACCGAAGGGTCCCCCGTTGCGCGCGCCAGGAACCGGAAGAAAGCCGAATCTTCGGTGGTCTCGATTTCGCGGAAGGTCAGGTGGAAATAGAATCCCGCCCGTCCGCCCGTGACGGATTCGAGAAAGCCGTCCAGCTCATCGCGGATGGCGCTTCCCACAGCCCGCGCCTTCCCGCGGTAGCCGTCATTGACCCGCGCCATCTGGCCGCGCACATGGCCGTTGTCGAGCATCCATGCGGCGATCTCCTGGGCGAAGAGCGGGGCGCTGAATCCGGCGTCGCTGGTCTTTTGCACCATGGCCCTGAGAAAGGGGCTGTCCGCGCCGATCAGGTAGCCGATCCTGAGCGCCGGCGCCAGCACCTTCGAGAGGGTGCCCACCTCGAAGACGACACCCAGCCGGTCAAGGGGCAGCGCCGATTCCACCGTCGGCACAGACGGGTCGTGAATCAGGTCTTCGTATGCCCGGTCGAAGATGACCGGAACCAGCCGTCCCGATTTACGCGACAATTCCCCGGCGATGGCGGTGAGTTCCCTGCGCCGTCGATTGGCGAGGATGGTTCCGGTGGGATTGTTGACGGTCACGACATAGATGAACCGCACCGTTCCGGGGTCGATCATGCCGCTGTCGATCATCCGCCGCACACGGCACGTGTCGATACCGTCCGCATCCTCGGGGACCGCCCGCACCTGGAATCCCTTCCGCTCCAGAAAATTGCAGTAGATGTAGTACATGGGATCGCTGGTGATCACCACGCCCGGTTCGATCACATCTGCGATTCCCTCGAGCAGGCTCGTGGCGCCGTTCGCACCGATGATGATCTCCCGGTCCGCCAGCGCATCCGCCGTAAGGCCGCCGATACGGTTGTCCGCGAGAAAACGCCGGATCGCATCGACGAGGTTGGCCGATCCCCGAGCCCCGCCGTAATTGAAAGGGGCCTTGTATGTATCCGGCCGGGCGAGAACCTCGTCAAGCGCCTCGCGGATCAGCTCCCTCGGGATGGTCCCCTCGTTGACGTACCCCACGCCGAGATTGATATCGGTGTCCGGCCGGAAGTCCTCGGCGAAGGACGCCATCATGCGGTTCACCGGCGCGGGTTCGCTCGACAGGCGGCCATAGGAGGAGAGGGGGATGGGCATGCGATCGTCAGACATATGATGAGTATTTCAGGTGTCAGCGTAGTTATACCGTGCAAGGGATGATGATTCACTCAGTTACGGTTCCAGCCCTTCGCCGGCGGGGAGTTTTTCGTAGCTTTCGGGTGTTGCGAATGCCGCGGGATCGATGGGATCGCGCGAGATGCTTGTGACAACGCTTTCCGATCTCCTGTCCCCGGTCACGGTCACCGATTTGAGGGGGAAACCGAGGCCCAGCGACGAGAACTGGCGGGTCGCCGGGTCGATGAGCCCCGTACGCCCTGCGTTCATCATGAAATGTTCCAGTTCCTCCGTATCGATGTCAGGAGCGCACCAGACCTCGTGACGGGTTCCGTCTTCCGCCTCAGCGTGATATTCGACAACCCCGTGTCCGAGCATGGTGGCTTCCGCGCCCGTGGGCATGAAGGTTTCCGGATCGGGGAATGAGGCGTCATCATCGAGAAGAACACCCGATTGAAGACGCAGCTTCTTCTCGAGTTCAGCGCGGTATTCCTCTCGTTGTTCCTCCGGCATGGACCGAACGGCCTCGTCGATGAGGCGGCGGGTCTGGCGTTTCATGGCATCACGCATCTTGACGAGGGCGGAAAGCGACATGACCATGTAGGTTTCGTCGGCCGTGTTTATGGTGGTCATGGTGTCGCCTGCCAGATCGATGACCAGCCGGATACCGTCCCCCGTCTCGATGGAGAAACGGTCATCTGTCACCCGGAGCGTCTGTTGCCATGACGTGGTGTCCCCGTCCGCCGCGAGGGTGTCCGTCTGATGCCAGGTGATGTCCGCCCGCACCGATCTCCCGGCCGATATGACCAGTATGATCGAAATGATCGTCAAGACCCGAATAACACCGCCGTCGGCAATCATGCGTCCGGCCGATGATGTCCGTGCGTTCCGCGTCATTGCTTTTCTTCCCCCGGCTTTTCTGCATGAAGCCGTTCGAGCCTTTCTGTTTGCGTGTTGTAGCGGAAAACCGCGTCACGCCCGGGCCGGGCCGATCGCAGATCGCTGCGTTTCGGATAACGGATGATGTCGATGTCCGGCCTCCGGTATTCCAAGAGCAGCGCCTCCTCGAGTCCAACGCCGAAAATATAGGCCCACTGGTCATTGGTCAGGGGGATGTCGAAGAAGAGCAGCCGGGCTCCCCTGGGCGGATCGGGCGACTGCCTGAGGGTGCTTTCCACGATATCGCGGGCGGTCGCCGAGGAGTCGTCCCACGCCTGTACCTGGACATCGGTACGCCAGGCCAGGGCGATACCGAAGATCATGATGCCTGCGACGACGCCCCTGCCCGCGCCGGGAGTGCCCACGGACCGTATCACCGCGAGACCGGCGAGGATCGAGATGGCGGTGATCGCGTTCAGCGCGAAGCGGGATTCGGCATGTCCCATGATCTTCTCGAAGGTCATGCCCGGGTTCGGGGCGTTTGTGGCCAGGCTGAAGGCGAGAAGCGCGCCCGCAAACATGAAATAGACGCCGTTGATCCTTTTCACGGGTACGACGCCGCCGGCAGTCCGCCACAGGAAAAAGCCGAAACCGGCAAGGGACAGAATGGCGAGGGTGAAGGTGGCGGTGAACGCCGGATCGTCGATGACATTACGCCATGGGTACAGAAGGGCGACGAGATAGAAGGCGGGAGGCTTGGCGCTGAGACCGTGCCGGGCCTCCAGATAGCCGCCCAGCCCCTTGAAGATGATGAGCCGCCAGATGACGTACACGATTACCAGGACAGCGAGGGATGTCATTTCACGGATGCGTTCCGCCCGGCCCTTTTTTCTTTTCATTCCCGCAAATGACAGCAGGAAGCACGAGGCCATGAACACGATCCCCTGTTCCTTGGAAAGCAGGCTGCCCGCAAGGAGCAGCAGGCTCAGGGGAAACGTCCATTTCCCACCTTTTCCGGCCTCGTGCCGCATCCAGAAAATGGTCCCGGCCAGGCCGAATGTCACGCTCATGACATCGAAACGCGCAGCAATCCAGGCAACCGAGCCCACCCCCAGGGGATGGAGGCCGTAGATGAGGGCCGCAGCCGCCGAACCGAGTGTAACAACCGGCGTTCCGTTCTTCGCACCCGAAAGGAGCGCGGCGGTCCGGACCAGTTTCCAGACGAGCCAGACGTTGAGAGCGTGAAACGCGACGTTCACCAGGTGTGGTCCCCAAGCGGTCCCCGGCCATACAAGGGTGTCGAACCAGAATGTGAACATGGGTATGGGCCTGAGCCAGAGAGCGTTGAATTCCGGAGGCAGCATGGTCTTGAAAAAATAGCCGAACACCTCGAAAAAGGAATGGGGCATCATGAAGGCCCAGCTGTCGGCTACCGGATAGTTGTTCAGTGTCGGCAGGTAGACGATGGCCGCGATTGCCGCCGCGGCGAGAGGTTTCAAGTCTCGTTTTCCGAGTGTTCCCGCCATGTCCGTGTTTTCCTCCGGGTGTATCCGAAATGCGAATGTCAGACGTAGGTCAGCCAGTGTTCGAGCTCGGGGATGTTTCCCCGCGCCGCGTCGTCGTAGCGCTTTCTGAGCGAGCGGGTCAGTTCGCCCGGACTCCCGTCGCCTATGACCACGTCATCGACACCGGTAACCGGCATCACTCCCTTCCCCGAACTGCACAGAATGACCTCTTCGGCCTGCTTCATGCGCTCATCGCCGAAAAACTCCTGCACGACCCCGATGCCTCCGGATTCGGCGATGGTGATGACCGAACTGCGGGTTATCCCCGGCAGAATGGCGGTTTCGGGGGCGGTGACGAGCCTGCCATTCTCAACGATGAAGATGTTCGAGGTCGAGCCTTCGGCCACGTTGCCGTTGCGGTCGAGAATGACGGCGTCATCGAAACCCATTTTCACGGCTTCCGCCTTCGCCATCATCGGGCCGATATAGTTGCCGGAGACCTTCGCCTTGTGGGGCATGGAGAGACCGTCGATCTTGCGCACCGAGCTGATTCTAATTTTTATCGACTCGGCATGGGGCGTCGAAGGCGCCAGTCCGATCGCCACACTGACCGGAATGTCGCCGGGATAGACTTCCATCACCACGTCACCGTAATATGCCAGCGGCCGTATCGTACAGTTCTTCATGCCGCTTCGCCGCACCGTCTCGACAGCGGCATCGACAATCCCGTCAACCGGATAGGGCAGGGGCATTCCCACGATGGCGGCGGAGTTCTCGAACCTGACGATGTGTTCGCGAAGCCTGAAAATTGCCGCCCGCCCGTCATGGGACTCGCAGCTGTCGATGCTTTCGAAGAGGGTGGATCCCCGCTGGAAGCTGTGGCTCAGGGGATGGACACAGGCCTTTTCCCAGGGGATGAATGTTCCGTTTATCCAGAGGTCCGGTTTCATTGCACGTCTTCTCCACTGTGAATGGGCGGGGGATTCGCGACATCAGGCTTGAAACATAGTGAATGACCGGCGTATAACGCAAGCAACAATGCGGACAATTCCGGCGCGGAAGGATTTTATCGACGGGGAATATCGTGTTGGTCGAGTCCGGAGTCAAGAATGTGGGAACAACGCTCGTTTTTCCAAAATATTACGCTTCCGTCAGTACAATGCCATCGTATGCATCAGGGAAGAATTTGAGGATGTTGACAATACCGAACACGATGAATGCGTGGTATTCTTGAACCTCAAAAGGATCGGCTGTTGAAAGGTTGTATATTTCTTCAATAATGCCCGCAATAAGCAGCGATACTCCAACAGCGGACTCGAACATGGGAGATGTGACGAACTGCATCCACCCGACATGAATTTTTTTGAAATAACCGGATTCCTTTAATAAAACAATGCTTTTAACAAACGCGGTAAAAGACCTGAGAATCAGATACACACCGAGAATGATAAGTCCGATATGCCATCGTTCGAAATCGATCATCTCCTCCCTGACATTCTCCCATATTTCCACAAAACCAACAACGAAAAGTAAGCCACCTATTGCCATCTCGACAATTGGAGAATGTGTCACCCGGTGAATAACACGAACCAGTGTATTCTTCTGGTGGAATTTCGACGATTCTGCACTATCTATCGATTCCAAACCGTCGAAACTGATAGATACCGTCCTTGCGAGATAAAACAAGCCGAACAGCAACAGATAATTAAGACCTTCAAAGGCATGAAAGGATTTTTCTACATCTTCGGCAAACTCATAAACGGCAATGCCAATTATCAGTATTCCGGCAACGATTTCGAGATAGGGATTTTTTCCTATTGCCCGTATGTAAGAAATAAGTTTTTTCATGGCCCTCAATCCAGCACTTCGTTATTGCTGCATCATGGTTCGCAGTATTTCGTAACCAACCGGCTGTATGCTGAGTTCGCCGGTATATGGATGATCGAGGATCAAAATCACGAAAATGACAAGGCCAATAAGCAATGACAATGAGCAGCTGATTATTATATGTATATTCATATTTTCTGATCCGAAAATCCAGGTAAATCCCACCGTTATTATCCCCCCGATAATTATTGTGAACCAGAGGACAGACGGAACCTGGTCGTCCATGTCATGAAAGCGCATGGCTCGATATTCGGTGATTTTCGTCAGTGATGTCAGCAAGTGATCGTAAATAACGATTTCCTTGTCATTTGAGGGCTTGAGCGAATATATCATGGCCCATATTTTATTGAATTCCTCCGTGGTCTTTTTGTCATTTTGGAACTTTTTCATCGCGGGATATTCCCGCTCAATGACCATATCGACATACCGCTCGAGCTGATCGACGGCAGGATTCAATACATCAGTCTTGTCGATCAACTGCAAATTGTGGTAAAATGCTATCGCTGACTCGGATTCAAGCTGTGACCGCTCCCGGGCATCGCTCATCTGCTCCCAGACAGTGATAACCACAAAAGCAAGAATAACAGCATAGGTCACACCCAATGTGGCAAAAACGAATCCGGCAATATCATTATGACTTTTTAATATATCTTTCGGAGCACGCCGTCGGATTAGCTTAAGTCCGAAATATGCATAAGCTGTTGAGCCTGCCAACATCAGAACCAACAACAAGAAACTGGGAATCTGGAGCAGATATGCTGTAAGCGGCATAGAAACACTCCTCATAAGCTTGGAAAAACAACACTTGTGATGCTCGAAATATGAAACGACCGAACTGAAATCCGGGATATCCATGTGCTGTTAAACGTGTGCAATTTCATCGTGCCGTCAGAACTGTCCGGAGAACGATCCACAGAATAGTATTATTCGTTTCAATAAACTCACCCCCGCGATGAAGGCCTTTGGTATTCTGTTGTTTTTGCAGCGCTTCCCCCTCTGCTATGATATAAGTCAA
>CAYNWJ010000187.1:0-7504 GCA_964400815.1 uncultured bacterium | reverse complement strand
CGTTGTCGATGATATCGATGATTTCCCCGGTCTTTTCCTTCATGAGCCGTTCGTCCCCGTCGGCCTCCACGTTCAAGCGGACCACGGGCTCCGTGTTCGACTTACGGAGGTTGAACCGCCAGTCGTGGCCGAATTCGAAGCTGACACCGTCGAGCTCCGAAAAATCGGAGGCGTCCGGCCGGTACCGATCGGTGATGCGTGCGATGACAGCATCGGGATCGTCCACCTCGCGGTTGATCTCGCCCGAGCAGGGATAACGGCGCACCCGCTCAGCCACGAGTTCGGAGAGTCTGGCGCCGGTAACCGACATCTCCTCGGCGATGAGCAGCCAGGGGATCATGCCCGAGTCGCAGTACGTGAAATCGCGGAAATAATGATGGGCGCTCATCTCGCCGCCATAGAGGGCTCCCGTCTCACGCATCTTCTCCTTGATGAAGGAATGGCCCGATTTGGAGAGGATGGCCTTTCCGCCGGCCTCGCCGACCAGGTCGAGGGTGTTCCATGTCAGTCGTGGATCGTGGACGACCGCGCCGCCTGCATTCTTTTCGATGATACGGCGCGAGAGGAAGCCCACGAGATAATATCCCTCGATATAGGTCCCCGTCTCGTCGAAGAAGAAGCACCGGTCGAAATCACCGTCCCACGCCACGCCCATGTCCGCGCCGCTTTCGGTTACGGCGTCGGAGGTGGCGGAGCGGTTCTCCAAGAGCAGAGGATTGGGAATGCCGGCCGGGAAGGCGCCGTCGGGCGTAAAATGGATGCGCTCGAAGATGAACGGCAGGCTTGGCGCAAGGGCGTCCAACGCCGGTCCCGCGCAGCCGTTTCCGGGATTGACCAGGATTTTCAGGGGTTTCAGGGCGTCTGTCCGAACGAATGAAAGGATTTTACGGGCATATCCTTCCATGACCGAGCGTGTCTCGACACTGCCTCGGCGATCTGTGCCGCCGGGGAGGTCGCCGGTCCTGACCCGACGCTCGATGTCCATGAGACCAGTGTCAGCGCTGATGGGACGCCCCTCCCTGCGCACGAGCTTGAGGCCGTTGTAGTCCATGGGATTGTGGCTGGCGGTGACCATGATGCCCCCGCCCATGCCGTCCAGAGACGACGCATGATAGACCATCTCCGTCCCGCACATGCCGATATCTGCCACATCGACACCCGATCCGGTCAGGCCGTCGATCAGCGCCGAGGCGAGCTTTTCGCTGGTGAGGCGGACGTCCCTTCCCACGGCCACCGCACCGTCGGGCGGCATTTCGACCGCATAGGCCCTGCCGATATCACGGGCCATGTCCTCGTTGAGATCGTCGGGGATCCTCCCCCGGATGTCATATGCCTTGAATGCTTTCAGGTGTTCCGTGCCCATCGTTCCGTCCTTTCCCCCGTAGTCCAACAGTCGATAATTCGTATTATATATAAAGTAATACCAAACGCGCCCGTACGCAAGCGGGAGTGGCGCTCCGGGTCATCCCCCATTTCCCGGCAAACATGTGTATTTCGGCGGCTTTCAATTGCCGAACCGTGATTGCAATCCTGTCAATCCTTTCATCCCATTAATCATGGTTCAAAAGGCACACGGCCGATTGTCAATTCTTCCATGATATATTCCGGGTATCCGGCTCGTTAAGCAACACATGCTTCATATATCCTCTGCAAAGCCCCCATCCGTCGCTTCGCGCCACCTTCCCCCGAAGCGGGAGAAGGAAAAAACACCACGGTCCGCCGGAATCCCCTGCGTCTCATGCGCCGTCGGGGCCGCCGTGGAGCGATGCGAACAGGCCGCCGTCCCCGGCTGAACATACGGGCGGAGATTGCATGCCGGTGAGTTCGGCGGCGGCTGATTTTTTCATGAATAAGAGCGGATCATGAGACTGTTTTATACGGGCCCGGAGAAGCGGCTCCAGTGTATCATTATAATAAACAATGCTTTAAGCAAAACAAAAACAGCCATTCCACCTATGTTGTTGTTTATGATTTTTTTACTTGACATATTGCATAATTAGTATTAATTTAAATTCCATAGAATGAGCAGTTTACGCAAATGCCCCGTTTCGGCGCCCGATCGGTGGTTGATGGAGGGTTACTTTGCGTTTCAGAGTGTGGTTTATGAAAACAATAGTGACGGCGAACCTTATGGGAGGCCTTGCATGACAACCACCAAAAAAGACCTGGCGATGCAGGTCGCGAAGGAAACGGGTTGCAAAAAAAGTCTGGCGTCGAAGATGGTGGACAGCATTTTCGCTGCCATGCGCGACAGCCTGATAGAGGGCGACAGGATAGAAATTCGCGGCTTCGGCGTGTTCCAGGTGAAGGACACCAAACCAAAACCCGCCGCCCGCAATCCCCGCACGGGCGAGATCATCTATGTCCCCGCGAGAAGAAAAACCCACTTCAAGCCGGGCAAGCTGCTCAAGGACGCCCTGCACAAGCCCATCGACGAGAAGGGCAAGTAAGACGGCCATCCCGTGCCGGAGACGGTGAGGGATGATCTTCCGGGAAAACAAATAAAGCGTGCCGGTTCATGCCGGTGCGCTTTTTTCATCCGTGGAAGGGCCGGGCCGCCGCTGCCGCGATTTCGCACCGCGCCGCGTGATGCCGTTGTGCGTCCCAATCCCAAGGTCTCCGTCCTCAGTCCTCCCGCCGGGCGATCCTCGCGCCCATGCATTCGAGGGTGTCCCAGAATCCCGGGAAGGTCACGCCCGCCGATTCGGCGGTATCGACCGTCACAGGACCATCCGCGGCGCATCCCCCCACCATCATGGCCATGACCACGCGATGGTCGCCGTGGCCGCACACCCCGCCGCCGCGCAGACCGCCGCCCTCGATCTCAAGACCATCGGGCAGTTCACGCACCTTCGCGCCCAGTTTCGCGAGTTCCGCGGCCATGACGGCGATACGGTCGGTTTCCTTGAGGCGCGCCTGGGGCACATTGCCGAGGGTCGTCGTCCCCCGGGCGAAACATGCGCACACGGAGAGCATGGGAATGGCGTCCGGGATGGCGTTCATGTCGATGTCCATGCCGGTGAGTTCGCTCTTCCGGCAGACGAGAACGCCGTCCTCCATGGTGATATCCGCGCCCATGTCCCGGAGGATGCCGATCACCGCCTTGTCGCCCTGGGAGTCGTTCAGGTCGAGCCCTTCGAGCCTGACCTCTCCCCCGGCGAGGACACCGGCGCAGATCAGGAACGTTGCGGTGGAGAAATCGCCGGGTATCCGCCTTTCGAACCCCCGCCACGACTGTCCGCCGGGTATCTCCAGCCGGGAGAAATCTTCGGCGGCTTCGACGGTAACATCCAGGAATTCGAGCCAGTCCAGGGTCATGCGGACATAGGGGCTTTCGTTGAGTTCGGTGACGGTGACGGCCGAATCATTCTCCGCGAGCGGGCATGCCATGAGGAGGCTCGAGACATATTGGGATGTTATCCCGCGCACCGTGGTTTCGCCGCCGCGCAGGGGTCCCCTGACGAGAAGGGGCGCCATACCGTTGCCGCGGGTCGAGATTACCTCCGCGCCCAGTCCCCCGAGCGCGCGGGCAAGAGGGTCGGCGGTCCTTCTCCTGATCTGGGCGTCGCCGGTGATGACCGTCCACCCCCGGACCAGCGAGGCGGAGCCCATGGCCATGTAGAGGGTGGTGCCGGAATTCCCGACATCGATCACATCGTCCGGCGTCGCGGGTCTGCCGCAGACACCCTCGACCGTCCAGGCATCGCCGTCCGTTTCCACCTTCGCCCCGAAGGCCCGCACCGCATGCGCGGCCGACCGGGTGTCGAAGGAATCGAGCGGACGATCGATGATCGACCGTCCGCCGGCCAGCCCCGCGAGGATGACCGCGCGGATGGTATGTGATTTCGAAGCCGGGACCACGGCGGTCCCGGAAAGGAGCGATCGCTCCGCTGTTGCCAACATGCGTGATTTCCCGTTCCATGTGAATGGGGACCGCTTTCCCTGTCGGTCCGCGGTCCCCTGAGTTCATGGTGGTTCAGCCGCGATTACTGTCGATCGCCGCCGTCCTTGAGCGGGCATGTGGAGATGCCGAAGAGCGTGTAGAGCCCGCAGAAACCGACGAGGCCGGTCGCCAGGGGAATGACCCCGATGACGCCCCACCAGCTCTTGAAATAGACGCCGAGGGCGATGATCACGATCCCGGCGATGATGCGTACGGCCCTGTCTGCGCCGCCCACGTTACGTTTCATGATGCGCCTCCTTGATAAAGGTTATCGCAGCTCCAGAAACGTAATATCGTTCTTCAGAAAATAATCGGGCATGGTCTGCACGCCGATGTTGCAGCGGCGTACCTCGTAGTATTCCCCCGACTCGTCCTCATAGCCGTACCCGTGCTGGTCGAACACGATCGGCACGCCGTTGTATTCGCCGAGCCGCAGCTGGGCATGGCCGCCGCAGCTCTGCAGGGTGACGAACGGCGGGTGGGAGAGGATTTCGCGGTACTGCTCCTCACGTTCCGTGTCCTTCGGGAGCACCTTTTCCGCGTTCCTGTTGAAAAAGGTGAACAGCCCGCCGTGATTGGGCAGCTCGAATCCGAAGCAGCAGAAGAGGTCGCGATAGGTGGTTTCGTGCTGACGGCCGAGCCAGCCGCCGGTCCAGTCATACTGGTTGTCCAGGAGCTTGAGCGCGGTGGTGACAACGTTGCGGCGGGTGTAGGGGAGCCAGCCCACGTGGACATCGGCGTCGGGCGCGAGCCACGCCTCCCCGGTGTCGAACTCGCCGTCCATGCAGCGCACGGGGACCAGCACCCGGCGGTCGCTGCCCGGATCGGCCAGGGGCAGGCGGTCGCCCATCATGAAATAGCCGGAGGCGAAACGGCAGGTCCGGTCGGAATAGAAGGGCACACGGTCGCCGGTGCAGACCACGAAGTCATCGGCATTGAAGAACCCGTCGATCTTCGACTCGTAGGAAAAGGCGATGTCCCTGGACGGCGCCCAGCCGAACCCCCATTCGTACAGGACGAAGACGTATTCTCCCGACTTCGACCGGTGCAGCACCTGTACGGGGCGGCCTATCTTGAGGATCGAACTGTTGAAGAGGTCCCAGCGGGTTTTCGCGTTCTCGCGCATTCCCACCTTGTCGGGCGTGAGGGTGGGGACCGATCTGAGGAAGGACGTGCGCACGATGATGCCGTCCAGCACCTCCACGCGGTTTCCGACGGCGTCGAGGTTCATCTCGTCCTCGAACTCGTCGATCTGCCAGTCGGCATACTCGATGGCGTTGATGTTGCCCCACGGATTTTTGCGCACATGGTCGATGCAGGTGCGTATCCTCTTCTTGACGGTGTCGGCCGCCGCCTCGGGGGTGGCCTGTTTCAGGTCCACGTCGTGCGTCACCATGCCCGGCCACCAGTAGCTGAGCTTCGGTGCCCTGATTTCGGGATCTCCGGCGAAGGGATCGGCGCTTTTCATGCGCTCCTGAAAGGACCGGTTCATCGCCCGTATCCGCGCGGGAGTGAGGATGACCTCGTCGGGATCGTCCATGGTCTGTATCCAGTATTCAGCCGTACGCATCTCCGGCAGGGTGCCCGGCAGCACATCGGGCGCGCGCGTGTAGAGCTCGGCGATCACCGTCCCCGACACTGCCAGAAGGGTCAGAACGGCCACAACAACAGTCGTGCGATAGCGTTTCACGATCAATACCTCCATAACGTATCAAGCGGTTCGGGAGAGCCGGCGGCCCGTTCCCGTGTTCAGTCGTCAAGTGCCTGTAGTATAGATATTCAAGCCGTAAATGGAAAGTGTTTTGTTCCGCCGGGGCTCGTCCGCCGGCATATCGTTCCCTGCAACGGTGTCAGCGCTTTCCGGTGTCGAGACCGAGATGCTCCAGCATGACCGTGTTGACATGGGTGTTTTCCACGAGACCGTCCAGCGCTTCCGATCCCGGTCCCGCCGCGTGGATGGAAACGTCCTCGCCCGTGTGCGCCATGCTCTCGATCCACTGGATCGCCGCCGGCCGGCCGTTGTCGTCCACGGGGAAGCCGTTGATGTCGAGGGTGTACCGGGGGAATCCCGCCTCCTCGTATTCTGCGAGCACGGGGTCTCCGCCGTCCGTGTCGTATACACCGGCGAAATGGGGCCCGCCCGTTCCGTGGTCCGGGACCACGACCAGCAGGGTGTTTTTGTGCTCTGCCGCGAAGCGGGCCGCAACGCCCACGGCCTTGTCGCAGGCGATGCCCTCGTGGAGCCAGCGCACGGTGTCGTGATCGTGGGCGGCATGGTCGATGCGCGCGGCCTCCACGAGCAGGAAGAAGCCCGTTTCGTTCCGTGAAAGGATGTCGAGGGCCAGCCGTGTCATCTCCCAGAGCGGCGGCTCCCCGGCGATGTCGTCCGCGCGGTCGTATTCATAGCACATGTGGCCCCCGTTGAACAGGCCGAGGAGCCTGTCTGTGGCCGTGGGATCGATCGAGTCGAATCCCGCCCGGTCGTCGATGAAACGATATCCCTCCGCGCGGAGCTCGTCGATGATGTTCCGGTCGTCTTCCCGCACCGAAGCCGCGCCCTCGGTGTCCGCCGTTCCCCGGGGGATCATGTGCTTCGCGCCGCCGCCCATGATCACGTCGATCCCCGTTCCCGGCAGGTCCCCGGCGATGAGGTTGTACCAGTCGCGTTCCGCGCGGTGGGAATACATCGCCGCGGGTGTGGCGTGCTGGACCATGGAGGTGGTCACGATGCCGGCGGCGAAACCCGCCGCCACGGCCCTTTCCATGATCGTGGGAAGGGGGGCGCCAGAGAGTGAATCGCCCCGGACGGTTTCGGCGTTCATGCCGATGACGCCGTTGCGGGTTTTTTCACCGGTGGCGAAGGCGGTTCCGGCGGCGGCGGAATCGGTGATGACCGTATCCGCGGAATATGTCCTGCACCGTCCCTGTACGGGGAGGCTGTCCACGTTCAGCAAGCCCTCCGCGCCCACGGTGACGGCCCTGAGAGCCGCCCAGAGCGTGGGGGAACACCCGTCGGGCACGATGAATATGACGTTTCCCGGGCCGTCGGCCGTTGCCCGGACCGGCGTGTCCCCGCCGCATGCGGCCAGGACGAGAACGAGAATGAGGATGAAGCCGGTCAATTGCCGTTTCATGGGCGTTCTTCCTTATATACAGGTTACCGTGTGTTTCGCGTATCACTCCCCGATGATCTTCACCAGAACGCGCTTTTTGCGCATGCCGTCGAACTCGCCGTAGAATATCCGCTCCCACGGCCCGAAATCCAGCGCGCCGCCGGTGACCGCCACCACGACCTCGCGTCCCATGATCGTCCGCTTCAGATGGGCGTCCCCGTTGTCCTCGAAACCGTTGTGACGATAGCGGGAATAGGGTTTCTCGGGGGCCAGTGTTTCGAGCCAGTCCTCGAAATCCTGGTGCAGTCCCGGTTCGTCGTCGTTGATGAACACGCTCGCGGTGATATGCATGGCGTTGCAGAGCAGCAGTCCCTCGGTGATGCCGCTTTCACGCAGGCAGTCCTCCACCACGGGGGTGATGTTTATCAGTTCCCGGCGCTGCTTCGTC
>CAYNWJ010000186.1:0-7511 GCA_964400815.1 uncultured bacterium | reverse complement strand
CCGGCCGTGCGCGCGGTTACCGTCAGCATACCCTCCTTGACGAGCGGATTCTCACGCTGGAGGGTGTAGAGATAGTGGGGCGTCTCCACGGCCTTGACCGTCATGTGCTCCGGGGTCGTGTGCATGATGTGCAACGTGGCGCCCTCCTTGGTGACCGTCGAGACGTCCTCCCCCGGTTCGATGTCCCCGAGATGGGCGGTCTGGTAGAGGAGCGTGACATCGCGGTCCACCTCGTCCGGCACGGCGGTGTCGAGCATGACCAGCGTTCGCGGTTTCAGATAGAGGACGTTCCGGCGCAGGGATTTCACCTTGCCCCAGTAGAGCCTGCCGATGTCGCCGGAGCTGAACGCAGCGTTCTCGCCGTTCAGGAACTGATGGATGAACGCGTGATCGTGGAAGCCCTCAGCGAACACCCGGTGATCGCCCACCCGCTGGCTCTGGTGATTGTGATCGATGAGAATGGTCGAATGTCCGATCGGCTGGGTGTACCAGGGCTGGTACAGGGGATCGTCGTAGTAGGTGCTGTTGTGACGCTCCTCCATGAAAATGGCGCCGCGGTCCGCCAGCCAGAAGGATCCCTGGTCGAGGTGCTGGTGGTTGTAGAACGCGCCGGTCCGCATGACGAACACGAAATCATCCGCCTCCCAGCCGCTCTTGAACACCGTGGTGCCCACCTCGCGGAACACCTTGACCGGGTCCTCGTCGAACGGATCGTCCTGCGGAACGTTTTCGGTGTCGTACAGCACATCCTGGAAGGTCATGGATTTACGGTATTCCACGGTGTCGTTGCGGACGCTGTCCTTGGTGTTGGATTCGACGCGGCCGAACCGGAGATAGTTGTAGTACCATCCGAGAAGCGGATCCTTCGACATGTCGAGGAGATAGGCCCAGTGCTCGATGGGATTGAGATTGCCGCCGGAATCGCCGAAATAGAAATACTGGCGCTCCTTGAGAAGGCCGGCCCAGATGAATTCCTTGTAGGTACCCACCAGAGGCTTGGTGACATCGATGTTGAAAACGTTATGGAGCGACGGCACGCTGTATGACATGTTGTGGAAGCTGTAGTTGTTGTAGCCGAGACCCTCGCCCCACGCACCGTCGGTCGAGTCGGTGACCTTGTTGATGAAGTCGTAAAACTTGATCATGGTACCCGTGAAATAGGGCTCGATGTTGGCGGTATCGGGACCGTCGTCGAACATTGCCGAGAGGTTGAGGAGGGCGCCGCCGCAGATCATGGCGAGCCAGTTTGAGGTCCGGCCGGTGATGTTGTCGTTGTAAACATAGGTCCTGAAAGCCCCTCCCACGATGTTCTTCATGATGGCCGCGCGAACCTGGCGGCGCTCATTTTCGCTCATGAGATCATAGGTGCAGTCATAGGCGAAGGCGACCCGGTGCGACCAACCTCCCGTACGGTGCTCGCTGAACCGCCCGCGCTTGGTCTGCCAGGGGTGAGTCCAGTCCGGCCAGGTGGAGAGCCTGACGAGGACGTTCTTGGCATACTCGCCGGCCTCGCGGTCGTTGTGGAACTGCCACGCCAGAGAATTCCAGAGAAGGGCCGAATCGGTGCTGTAGATGTGCGAGCCCCAGGCCGACCAGGTGGCGAGCCAGTTCTCGTCAGGGAACTGGTCGAGATCGTAGATCAGGCTTTCGACCGGGATTCGCTCCCTTTGTGACGCCGCGTTCTTCGTCATGCTTTCATAGACGTCCTGGAACCTGTCCTCTTTCAGGCGCTCCATCATCCAGGCCTTCTTGTCGGCGTCGAAGAGAAGGCGGGGATGGGTGCCGCCGATGCCTTCCGGGGCGATGTGGATGGTGAACTCGGTGTCGGAGAGATATTCGCCGCCTTTTGTGGCGGTGAGCGTTCCCCGGTAGAGCCCCTCGGGGAAGGAGAGCTTCAGGGACCTGATGGACCAGATGCCGCCGGATTTGCGCAGCGTCCCGGTGTGAACGACGTTTTCCTCGTGGGTGAAGGACGCTATCTCGAGGGAAACTTTGTCCGCATCGAGCTCCCATGCCCCCGAAAGCGCGAACTCGCCGCCCCGGTAATAGTGGTTTTTCGGAATGTAGGGTTTGAACTCGGGGAGCTTGGTGACCGACGGCTCCGCGAACTTGAACGCCATGGCCCGCGCACCCTTGAAGGTGACGTCATCGAGTCCGAAATACAGGGGCATGAACGGATCGGCGTCGGGGAATTTCGCCAGCACCGCAAGCGCACCGATCTCGATCTTGTCGTTGCCCGCGATTTCGGGATTCTCACGCACGAAATCGACAAAGGAAACGGTCAGCCATTCCCAGCGGTTCGTGGGGGGCGACGGTACGGTCACATCGATCTTGCCGAACTCTCCCGCGGCGAAACGCACCTTGAGGAACTCCGGCTTGAGCTGGGTTTTCAGGTAATATCTGAATGTCACCGTGGCGCCGGGGACCAGGTACATGTCGAGGAGCTTCTGGGCGCCGGCGTAGTTGTCAACGTTGGTGTATGGCGTGACCTTTTCCTCGATGGAGATGTTCGGGTCGCCCGGAACGATCTCGTTCACGCGGAAATTCGGATCGTAGGCGGTATCCTGCCAGGGAGGATATGACGCCCACGCCCCCAGGTCGCGGTCCTCGAAGTCATCGGTGTAGGTGAAGGGTTCCAGAACGACATCCGCGCCGGCCGGAACTGCGCTTGCGGCCGCGAGGAGGACGAGGAGAATGAACGGTGACAGTCGTTTCATGCCAATTTTCTCCCGGATGATGAGATGGTTGAACAAGAGATTCTGTGATCGTTGTGGATATTCCATTCCGGTACTATGGGAAATTAAGGTATTCGAACTTCGTGCGCCACATTTTTTTCATTTGTTTTCATGCATCAATTCGATTTCGCTGCAGGGGGAAGAATCGGGCGGAGAACGATTTCAGGACGTTTCTTGACTTGACTGGCGGATGGCGGATAAGTACATTGGAAAGGTAGACTGAACGTCAATCATTTCATGAGTTTGGATGGAACCAGCCATGCATCCTGAAACCAGCGACAAGACGTCCGTACTGTTGATAATTCCAAATGCCCGGTGGCATGACAAGCGCCAATGGTTTCTGTTGCCCTCGGCGGTTTTAATTTTGACAGCCATACTCAGAAAGCGATTTCATTTCAATATTATCGACTGCAACGCCCTCGATCTATCCCTCGAGGAGTGCCAAACAAGAGTTGTACAACAAAAACCTGATATTGTCCTCGTTTCCGCCCTTTCGATAGAATATCATCAGCAATATCATGACACCTTGGACTTGGCTAAGAAAGCCTGCCCGGAAGCCATAACCGTCCTCGGGGGAGTGTATCCAACGGTCCTCGCAGAGGAAGCGCTCAGACGGTCATCAGCCGACTATATTTTTCTCGGGCACGCGGAAGAACGTATCATACCATTTATCGAACTGCTCGCCTCAGGAGATTTGGAGGGGATACATCGCTTTCCAGGCATTGGTTATCGTGTAGATGATACTACACTGAATATCAACCCGCCAGCGTCGTTTATCACCGAAGTAAAGGAACAAGCAAGACCGGACTACAGCCTGATAGATCTGAAGCCGTATCTTGTCAGAGAATCCCATGACTATCAATACAACTCTTCCCGCCGGTCGGTGCCGATCATTACGTCATATGGGTGCCCGTATAACTGTATATTCTGTGCTGTAAGGACCATAACTGGAAGGGGCATCGTGTTTCGCCCGGTCGATGAAATCCTCGGCGAGATCGATGAACTTGTGGAACAATATGGTGTTGAGGATATTGTTTTCATCGACGACAGTCTTCTTGCGAAAAAGGAACGCTTTTCCAATCTTATTAGCAGGCTCCATGAAAGACACAATAAGCTGACGTGGAAAGCGGGGACCGTTTCGGCCTGGCATCTTGACGACGATCTTATCGAACTGATGGCCCATACTGGGTGCACACAGATAACAATCTCAGTCGAATCAGGATCACCACGTGTACTAAGGGAGATAGTTGGAAAACCTCTTAACCTCGATAACGTACCAGGTATCGTCAGCGCATGCAGGGATAATACTATCGATATCGCCGCCAATTTTGTTATCGGATTTCCAGGGGAGACTTGGGATGATATACGTTTGACATTCCGATTCGCCGAACAATGCGATTTCGATTTGGCCCATTTCCATGTGGCCACCCCGTTACCGGGTACCGATCTGTATAGCATCGCGAAAGAGCAGCATCTCCTGCCTGATGATTTCAGCTTTTTCGATCCTGATTTTTTCGGGTTCGGCAACGCCTTCATCGAAAACGAGGAATTCACTCGCGAGGAACTGCTCATTCTTCGGTCTTACGAATGGGACAGAATTAATTTCAGCACGCCGGAAAAAACGGAAAAGGTCATGAATATGTACCGCATGACCCCGGCAGAATTGGAAAGACACAGAAGGGCGACACGTCGCAAGCTCGGACTGCATTATTGATATCATATCCGCTGCGGATGACTTTGTTTTAACGAGGCGAGGGAAACACATTGCATAATGGAACGTAACCAACCGATAAAGATTCCGGAGACACCATGACCCACAGGATATTCAGCCCGAAATACGAGACCATGGAGCGCGGGGAGCTGGAGGCGCTCCAGCTCAGGCGCCTGCAGGATACCGTCATGCGGGTGTACTACCGCGTCCCGTTCTACCGCGAAAAGATGGACGAGTGCGGGGTGACGCCCGACGACATCCGTTCCCTCGACGACCTTCGCCGTCTGCCCATGACGGTCAAGACCGACCTCAGGGACAATTATCCCTTCGGCCTGTTCGCCGTGGCAGACCACGAGATCGTGCGCATTCACGCCTCCTCGGGCACGACCGGCAAGCCCACCGTGGTGGGCTACACCCGCACCGACCTGGAGACCTGGACCGAGTGCGTGGCCCGTCTCGCCACCGCCGCCGGGGTCTCCGACAAGGACACCGTGCAGATCGCCTTCGGGTACGGCCTCTTCACCGGGGGGTTCGGGCTGCATTACGGCTGCGAGAAGTGCGGCGCGTCGGTGATTCCCGCGTCATCGGGCAACACCGAGCGTCAGCTCATGCTCATGCAGGATTTCAAGACCACGGCGCTGGTCTGCACGCCGACCTATGCCCTGCACATCGCGGAAGTGGGCCGTGACAAGGGCGTCGATTTCACGAAAATGCCCCTGCGCGTGGGTCTCTTCGGCGGCGAGCCCTGGTCCGAGAGCATACGCACCCGCATCCAGGAACAGCTCGACATCATCGCGACCGACAACTACGGCCTCTCGGAAGTCATGGGCCCCGGCGTGACGGGCGAATGCCTCGAGCGCAACGGCCACCACATCAACGAGGACCACTTCATCGCAGAGATCGTGGACCCGGACACCCTCGAACCCGTCCCCGAAGGCGCGGAGGGCGAGCTCCTCTTCACCTCCCTCACCAAGGAGGCCCTGCCCATCATCAGATACCGGACCCGGGACATCACGCGCTTCATGCCGGGGGCATGCCCCTGCGGACGGACCTTCCGGCGCATGGCGCGGGTGACCGGCCGGAACGACGACATGCTCATCATCCGCGGGGTGAACGTCTTCCCCAGCCAGATCGAGGAAGTGCTCATCGACATCGAGGGCACCGAGCCCCACTACCAGCTGATCGTCGACCGCACGGGCACCCTCGACACCCTCGAGGTGAAGGTGGAGGTGGCGCCGTCCATGTTCGACGACGAGATGAAGGTCATGAAGGCCTTCCAGGAGAAGGTGACGGCGAAGATCCACAGCGTGCTGGGCATCGGCGCCCGCGTCACCCTCGTCGAGCCCAAGTCCATCGAGCGCTCCACCGGCAAGGCGAAACGGGTCATCGACAAGCGCCCGAAAGACTGACGGCGGGATAACACCCCCGGCGGGGCGGCATACGCGAAAACTCACGGACCGATCAGGAAAACGACAGTACATTTCAATACATCAAAACCATCGAAAGGAGCCGAAGGTGGCGAACATACCGTATTCACAGTGGGCGTCGGGCATGCTGAAGTCAGACATTGCGGAAATCCTGCGCCTCTCGAGGGAGCCGGGCATGCTGAGCCTGGCGGCCGGTGTGCCGTTCCCGAAATCCTATCCGAAGGACAAGGTCGAGGAGATCGTCGGGAAGCTCATCCGCGACGAACCGCAGATCATCTTCCCCTACGGCCACCCGCAGGGGACCATCCGATGCCGTGAATCGGTCGCCTACCGCATGCAGCAGCGCGGCGTGAAGAACACAAGCCCAGACACCATCGTCATGACATCCGGCTCCACCGCCGCCATGGACATGATCACCCGCATGGTCATGGACCCCGGCGACACCATCATCATCGAGGCCCCCACCTTCATGGGCTGTCTGGACTCCATCAAGAACTGGGGCTTCAATCTCGTCGAGGTCCCCATTGACGAGGACGGCATCCAGACCGACGCCCTCCGCGACATCCTCGCCCGCCTCAAGAAGGACGGCGTCAAGCCCAAGATGCTCTATCTCATGTCCAACTACCACAATCCCGCCGGCATCATGATCTCACAGGAGCGGCGCATGGAGCTCCCCGAGATCGCCGAGGAATTCGACTTCTTCATCGCCGAGGACGACGCCTACAGCGAGCTCCTCTACGACGACAAAAACCAGACGCCCATCAAGGAATATGACACCACCGGCCGCGTGTTCTATCTCGGCAGCTTCTCCAAGCTCGTGGCACCGGGATTGCGCGTCGGGTTCGCCGTCGTCCCGCCGGACCTCGTCAAGACATGGAACGTCTGCCGCCCCATGCTCGACGTGGGCTCCCCCACCATAAACCAGGAGATCATCGCCGCCCTCCACGAGGGAAACTGGCTCGACGGCCACATCGCATGGCTCATCGAGGGCTACCGCTCACGGCGCGACGCCATGATATCAGCCCTCGAACAGCACATGCCCGACGGCTGCACATGGACTCCGGCCCACGGCGGCTTCTATGTCTGGGTCACCACACCCGAGGGCATCGACAACGACAAGCTCCTGGAAACCGCCGTCAAGAACGGCATCATCTATTTCACCGGCAAGTTCTTCTATCTCGACCAGAAGAACCACGGACACTTCCGCCTCTGCTTCTCGCTCCCCGACGAGGACGTCATCACCGAGGGCGTCAAGCGCATCGCCGCATCGGTCAGGGAGGAACTCGAGAACCTGTAAGGGGTTGGGAAAAGATGGTATCGAGGGAGCGTGCCGACGGTGAGTGTGGGTGCGCTTCTTTTTTTGGGGGAGGAGGTGAGGGGGATGGGCAGTGGTGGGAGGATGGATAGAATAAAGTGTTTGGAAAGTGTCTTTGTTTTCATAATATTTGTTTTAAGGATGTTTTATAGGTTAAATGTTAAGGATAATTTTCACAATAAGGAGTATTACTGATGGAAGAAAGAGCTAGAATCAGCGTTTCTTTGAAAGAAGGCAAAATTGATATTGAAGGATCAGAATCTTTTGTAAAAGGCAGTGTCAGATATTTTGTGTAAATGGATAATCAATAGTTGTCAGTCTTC
>CAYNWJ010000185.1:0-7529 GCA_964400815.1 uncultured bacterium | reverse complement strand
GGGTCCATGGCCGGCCGGTGTTCAAAGGGCCGGGCGGCGCCGACGCGGTGGATGCGACCGAGGGTGCGGCCGAGGACGAAGAGGGCATCCGGGTTGTCCAGCTCCGGGAACAGAACGATGGCGACGAGGCCGGTGAACGCCCACGCCGCGGTGCAGACACGCTTGATGTAGGTGCCATAGGTCACCCCCACCCGGCTCTCCATCTCTGTCTTGCAGGCCACGGAGATGGGAATTGTGTGTGGCTGGACGGCGATGTTCACGATGCCGTTTATGACGGTCATGACGATGAAGAAGATGCCGATTTCGGGATTGACGAGGCTGAACATGTCATGTGGCTTGTCCGCCAGCGCCTGGTGCAGTCCGGAGAACCCGCCCACCTTTGAAATGGCGAAAGGCAATAAAAGGAAGGAAAGCGTGATGGTCAGCACACCCTGGAGAGCGTCTGTCGCCGCCGCCGCCATGAACCCGCCCGCCATGCCATAGGAGACGAACAGAACGGTCATGCCGAGCACCGCTACCGCGAAGGATATCTGACCGTTGGTCACCGATTCCACGATGCGGCCGGATCCGAGAAGCATGGTGCCCATGTTCAGCATGAGAATGAGTATGGCCATGAAGGAATAAAGGGCGGCGACGGGCTGATCGAAGCGTTTGCGGAAATAGTCGGCGCAGGTGACCACGCGGAGACGGCGATATACGGGGGCCATGATCCAGTCGAAGGGGGTCTTCAAGAGCCAGAGCCACTGGTACCAGATGCCGGCCAGCCCCACCTGATAGGTTTTCGCGATGACACCGACCGCCTGGTCGGAATGGGTGCCTGTACCGAAGTTGAGCATGGCGGTCATAAACTTCCCGAGACTACGGCCAGCCAGGAAGAAATCGCCGGTGTTCTTGACTCTCAGGCTGCTCCAGAGGCCGATCCCGAGAATGACGAGGAGATAAGCCAGAAGGACGACGATATCAAGAGAATGGAGCCCTATCATACAATACGATCCTTCCCTTATAGAAAGATGGCGGTCCGGTCGGCGCACGGCAGAGTTCAGTGCGCCGACGGCTCAATTACATGTATTAAACGCGGTTCACAAGCAGGCATCGATACGGTGGGTAAAGAAGCGTTTATGCGCCGATTCTGGCGAGAATCATTGTGCCGACGATCGTAAGCAGAACCACGCCCCAAGCGATGAGGAATCCAACCCAGGTCACCCGTTTCGGTTTGTATATTTCCCAATCGGGATGATCGATCAGTTTTTCGGGTCCATTCTCTTGAGCCATGAATACCTCCGCCGGTGGTTTGTTGAGAACAGGGACAATGAACGAAGTTGCCTTCATAACAGGATAAATCAACTCGGCCGCGGAATCAAGAAAAATTGTCCGGCGCGCCGGGGAACACGGAAAGCGGACCTGTCATCCGGCGCCAATTGCCGGCAAACAGATTTACTCCGGCGTGTTTCAATTGCTGAACCGTGATTTTCGGGATTACAGGATGGACCGCGATTACAATCCTGTCAATCCTTTCATCCCTTACATCATGGTTCAAACCGTGACGGTCATACATCTATCAGCGTTTTCATATCTTCCCAGCGGTTCCGTCAAATTTTCAAAGAGGACTTCCTGCATAACAATAGAAAGCAGCCCCATGATAAAGAATGACAAATATGTATTATGCGCTGGTATTCCGGGGGATTGCCACGGAAAGCGGACCTGTCATCCGGCGCCATGGCAAAAGGCCGGCATTCTGCCTGAAAAAAAGGACCCCCGCCGAAACGGGGGTCCTGGAAGATCGAAACATCTATCCAACCATAACGGTTAGACAGGTTTCACCTTGACAGCCTGGGGGCCCTTCTGGCCCTCACCGACCTCAAACTCGACTTCCTGGTCCTCCTGAAGGGATCGAAATCCCTGCACCTCGATGCTGGTGTGGTGGACGAACAGGTCTTCGCCGCCGTCATCGGGCTTGATGAAACCATAACCCTTCTGGTCGTTGAACCACTTCACTCTTCCTGTCGGCATGAACGCTACTCCTCTTGCTTGCGAGGCTTCCGCCTCGATTACTCACCCTCACTGTCATGATTAGGAAAAAAGGTTGAGGGCGTTAAACCGTATTCCCCGCCTCCTGGGATTCATATATCCATCCGCCAAGATGGCGGACTACACCCCAAGACTTACCAATATATTATATTATTTGGAAAAAAACAATAAAAAAAGATGATAAAATATATTTTTCCGATTCGGGTTAAAAAAAGTCTTCGCAAAGCTTGATTTCGAACCAAAACGACAGCAAATGCGCTCAACCCACGGGCCCTTGCACCCCCGAGAATTACATTTCGGGAGAGCCCGAAGGGTCCATAAGCTTACTGCCGCCCGGTGATGATCAGACACTCCCTGTCCAGATATTAATGCGCACCGGCCGATGTGACCGGTATCGACAGTACGGGTGTTGATGTATATTTACACTGGCAACCACCAAAAAACCCATCGGATAAATCACATAAGTTATTATAAAGCATGGCATTACATCCATTAATATATGCAAAAAAGGTTCTTTGAACTATTGATGAAACCGCATGTAACCGATGCTGGCGACGAGGGAAGAATGACGATTGACCGTAAGCCGCTTGAACCATGATTAATGGGATTCAAGGATTGACAGGATTCTAATCGTGGTTCATCCTGTAATCCCGAAAATCCCGGTTCAGAAACTGAAAAACCTCGAAATATTAGTTTGTGTTGGAAAATGGGGGATTGCCAATATATTTACACTGTTGAGATTCATGTACAGATATGTTATATTCCGAATGGTAAGACATGTGCATCCTGGTCGGCGATTTTTTTCATTATTTTTTGTAATAACAACCTATTACCCGCACGTGATCGGAATCGGCCCGGATGGCGTGCAAAACGTGGAAAGCGCTGAAGAAAAATCGAACATACAAAGAGCAGAGGAGCCATGGCGGAAGGAACGTTGTACGAAGGCGAAAAAGCAATCGAATTCCTGAAAACCCTCTTCGAGAATCTCGATCCGGAACGCCAGTTGCTCGTCAAGCTTTCAGGGCTGCGCGGCAAAAACGAGTCGACGACGGTTCAGCGAACCGTCTCCATCGCCGCGTTTTCCGAGTCCCGGCGGAAATCCAGCGGCAAGCTCGACGAACTCACCGACCGTGAAGGTTCCGTCTTCTATTACGGCGAGGAGCATCCGGATCATTTCCTGATTCTCAAGCACGGACGGAAAACCATGGTCTTCCCCCTGGAGAACGCCGCGGCAAAACGGACGGGGTTCGCCGACAGCGTCATTCGGATTTTCTCGAACGACTGGACAAAAGCCGCTGCTGTGGATATTCACGTAAAAAGCATCTTCGCCGACCTCGATGGCGTCCAGTACTTCAAGAACACGATCACCGAAAAAATCAACAACGGTTCCTATACCGCCCGGCTCGGCAAGTGGGCATCAAAAAAGGTCTTCGACAGGAATCTCGACAAGGACGCCGGGGAAAAGCTGGCTATCGAAGAAGCGCTCAAGCTTCCCGAAGAGGAAATTCTCAGAACGATGATCATGGGCGGCGACATTCAACATCTTGATTTCAGCCCCGGCGACAGGGCAAAGGAAATTCCCAATTCCCTCAAGGCGAAACAGGCATACAATTCCACCTCGATCCAGTTCAGGGACATCGTCGTGGAAGCCGGCACCGAAGGAAAGGAAATCGGCACCAGGGAATCCCAAAGCACCTATGTGTATTTCATCGGGACACCATTTCACGCCCCATCGAACCTCATGATCATCCGTCATCGGCCCCATGTGAAACGGGAGGGCTGAAAAACCGTTTCAGAAACCGGTCGGCGGCATTGCCTGAATACACGAAAGCACCCGTTGCCACGCGGCGACAACGGGTGCTTTTCTCTTTTTCACTGGGTGCGTTCCGAACGTTACATCTTTCCCTCGAGCACCTGTCCCGCAACGATCAACGCTCCAAGCGCCGGGGAATAGGGCGGGGAATACGCAAGGTCGAGCGCGGTCATCTGCTCGATGGTGAGACGGCCGTAAAGCGCCGCCGCCGCAGTATCTACGATCTTGTCCACTGACCCGCGTCCGACCGCGCGGACACCGAGAATACGTCTGCTGCCGCGGTCCGCGGTTACGGTTACCGACAAGGTTTCGCCGCCGGGATAATAGCCGGGACGGGTGGGTGACGATATGGCTGCGGTCACCGGATTGAAACCCGCCCGCGTGGCCTCCTCCGTGGTCAGCCCGGTCGCGCCCACATCGAGATCGAACACCTTCACGATGGATGTCCCGAGCACGCCGGGAAAACGTTTCGAACCGCCCGCTATATTGGCCCCCGCCACCCGGCCCATCTTGTTGGCGGTGGAGCCGAGCGGCATCCAGAAGGGCGCTCCGCTGACCAGGTGAGTGGTTTCGGCGCAGTCACCCGCCGCATATACGCCGCGAACATTCGTCTCCATTTTGTCGTCGACCCTGATCGCTCCGGTCTGACCGATGGTTATGCGGGCGTCCTTCGCCAGTTCCACGCGGGGAGCCACGCCGGCCGCGACGATGGCAATTTCGCAGGGATGGGTGCGTCCCCCGGCCTCCACAGCACGAACTGCCCCATTGCCGTCAGCGGAAAAAGCCGCGATGTTCGTCCCGGTATGAACCTCGACACCTTTTTCGGCCAGGTGCTTCTCCACCATCGAGGCCTGTTCCGGCTCGAGCATGCGCGGAAGCACCGTGTCCTCGAGTTCGAACACCCTGACCGACCAGCCCCGCGCCGCGAGATTTTCCGCCGCCTCGAGCCCGATGTACCCGCCGCCGAGGACACAGGCGTTTCCGGCGGGGCGCGATTCGAGCCAGGACCTGATGTTCTCGGCGTCCGGAATGGTGTGAAGCGTGAAGACCCCGTCGAGATCGGCGCCGCCGACCGGCGGCATGACCGCGGAAGCCCCGGTCGCAATCAGGAGACGGTCGAACGGCATCATGCGCCTGCCGCCGCTGTCGAGATCGAGGGCGTGCACGACACGGTCATAGGTGTCGATTCGTTCTGCGCGGTGCCTGAGCAGAACATCGATATCCTGCTTTTCACGGAAGGTCTCCGGAGAACGGGCGAAGAGCCGTGAGCGGTCCTCCACCACGCCCCCGAAATAATAGGCGAGCCCGCATCCCGCATAGGATATATATGGTTCTTCGGTGAGAATGGTGATTTCCATGGAGGGGTCGTCGCGGCGGGCCTTCGAAGCGCCCCTGGTCCCGGCCGCCACACCGCCGATGACCACGAGCCGCAGGGATTTCTTCGGCATGGTATCCTCCACCTGTTCCGGGCGGCGTATATCCCACGGCAAAAAAACCACGGGAAGACGGGGGTCCGCCTTCCCGGGGTCCGGAACTGTCGTTCAATCTGTCGTTACCGTATCAACCGCCGCCGGTTGGGATTCCGGTTATCGTCCGGCCGCGATCTGGCCGATCATGAATCCCATGAGCGCGCCATACAGGGTCGATGACCAGGGATTCGAGGTAATCGGGCATGCCCCCGTGGAGCATCCGACGAACCGGTAATAGAGAAATCCCAAAACCGCGCCGATCGCGGGGCCGGCTATCATGCGAATCATTATACAGCCTCCAGGAGCGCTTTGTCAAGAGCGGCTTTGAGCGCGTCCGCCGGCTGAACGCCGACAGTCCTGCCGATCTCTTTTCCGTTCGAGAAGAACACGAGCGACGGTATGCTCATGATGCCGAATTGCGCCGCGACCTGCTGATTCTGATCCGTGTTGACCTTGCAGATCCTGACCGCGTCACCGCCGTCCGCCGCCACCTGCTCGAGAATGGGCGCCATCATCCGGCACGGCATGCACCAGGGAGCCCAGAAATCCACGATAACAGGTGTTTCCGACTGAAGTACTTCCTTTTCGAATGTGGCATCCGTAACTTCCACGATATTTTTCATGATGTGCTGCCTCCAGGGGTTATGGTTTTGATTCAGTGCAATAGCGATATAGCTATTATTATATCATAAGGCGCGCAGAATGTCAAGCTTTTTTTCGGTTTTTCATGCTCCATGATGTTATATTATTGATTGTTCCGCGTCACCGTCACAGTATTCAACGAGCGAACCACCACGGAGTTCCCCGTGAAAACCGCGGTCATAGTCAGCTACCATTTCCCTCCCTGCGGCGGCAAGGCGGTGCAGCGGTCGCTGAAGCTGGTCAAGTACCTCCCGGACTTCGGCTGGCGTCCGGTTGTGCTGGCCATGCCCGCCGGAGAAAAGGGCGTGCCGGTGGACGATACGCTTCTGGACGACATACCCGCTGAAACCGAGGTGCATCGCCCCGGATACTTCTCCTGGTGGCGGCTGGTCCCCCATGATATCAGGAAGCACCTGTACCGCCCCGCGCCCGACAAATACCGGGCGTGGGCTGACGGTGTGCGGGGTGAACTGGCAGTCCTTCTGCGGGAGACGGGAGCCGACGCGCTCGTGACGACCTCGCCCACCCATTCGGTCCAGCTTCTCGGCCTTTCCGCGAAACGGATGTGCGGCATTCCCTGGGTCGCCGATTTCCGCGATCCCTGGTCGGGACACCCGGACTTCCCCTCGAAACACCGGGCCGATGAGATGCTCGCGCTGGAAACCGCGGTCCTTTCCGAGGCCGACGCGGTCGTGGGGGTCTATCCGAAGATCCTGCGCGATTTCGGGGACCGGGCCCCCGCCGGAAAGCTCCACCTGATCGAGAACGGGTTCGACGAGGATGACTTCCGCCTGGTGGACTGGAGCGCACCCGCTCCTCCGGGCCCGCTGGTCATGGGCTACAACGGCACGGTGAGCGATTTCCATGATCCGGCGCCGCTTCTGGATGCGGTGGACGCGGCGGTGGCGTCCGGGCGCATCGATCCCGCCGGCCTGCGCATCGTGTTCACGACCAACGAGGGGGGGATGAAGCGATTCTCCAAATACACCGGACTCCGCGACGCGGGCGTGCTCGATGTCCGGGAGTATCTGCCCCATGCGGAGAGCCTGCGCGAGCTGTCGCGCATGGATGTATCCCTTCATCTGCTCAACCGGGGGCGCGACATCTATCCGGGAAAGATCTTCGAATATTTCCGCCTCGGGAACCCCATCCTTTCGGTGCAGGAGCCGGGGGACGACCTCGATGCCCTCATCAGCGGCCTCGACGCCGGCATCGTCGCCGACTGCCGTGATCCCGCCGCGATCACCGGGGCGGTCAGGGACCTCATGGAGCGCAAACGGACCGGAAACCTTTCCCGCTTCGAACCTCCACGGGAGGCGGTCGCCCGTTTCTCACGACGGGGGATCGCGGAACGGTACGCCGCCCTTCTGGACGATATTTCCCGGCCGGACACACGACAGACACGCCCGGCCGGGGCCTGAACGACACACGAGACACGGAGCCGGACCATCATGAAACTGCCGCATTTCCCCTTCCATCTTCTGGGCAGGATGTACTGCCGTCATCTCATGCGTGCCGAATACAAAAAGCAGGAGAGGACGCGCATGAACGAGCGGCCGGTGGAGCTCCGCTTCGTC
>CAYNWJ010000184.1:0-7560 GCA_964400815.1 uncultured bacterium | reverse complement strand
ATCCCTTGTCGTCGGTCCTGAGCCAGGTGTAGGGGCTGAAATTGATGCCAAGACCCCAGGATTCCGCCACCTCCGCCATGGCGGGGAGCTCGCGGAAATTGTCGCGTTGGACGACGGTGTTCAGGGTTATGGCCTTGTTCGGTTCGTCATCGAGAGCGCGGGCCAGTGCGCCGATCTTTTCGAAGAGCCCCGGGATTGCGCGGAACTCGTCGTGCCGCTCGTCCGGATAATCGAAGGACACACTGAACTCATCCACCCCCATTTCGCGCAGCCTCCGGTATTTTTCCACCGTGAGGAGGGCGGCGTTGGTGACGAAGACGATGTACGGGGTGCCGTCGGGCTGCCTGATGGCCCTGACCACGTCCTCGGCGTCCTTTCTGAGGAGGGGTTCGCCGCCGGAGACCTGGATGACCACCGGCCTGAGCCTGCGGTATATCGCCCCGAACTGTTCAGGCGTGGCGCGCTTCCTGTCGACCTTCCCCCCACGGTGACAGTGTCTGCACCGGGCGTTGCAGTCGTGGGTGATCTCGAACGAGACACAGAGCGGACGGTTCGCGACGAGGTTCACGCCGCCGAGACGCGCGAGTGACGCCATCCTGAAAAAACGGTTCATGCCCTTCTCCCTTTTGCCGTTACTTCGCCAGCGGCAGCGGGAAGGATGTCCTCCCGGCGCGCGGATCGGTGCTCAGGCCCGCCTCCTCCCAGTCGGGGATGCTGACAATCACATGGTTCCCGCCACGGCTGTCGATGGCCAGAACGAACACCCGCCGCGGCCGCCACCAGTCGCCGCCCCTGATCTCCAGCCGGAAGGAACCGTCTTCCAGCCGCTCACGGTACAGTTCCTTCGGAACGGGGATCTCGTAGAGGTTGGCCTGGCCGCGGTCAAGGTCGAGCTGGGGTGAATCGATGATGGTGTAGTTGATCCTGTCCCGTCCCCCGACCGAGCAGACGAGGGTCACCGGGCTGTCGGTCCCCGCGTTCGATTCGCGCACCGATGTCTCGGTGACGAGGAACATGCGCTTGATTTCGGTCATGGTGTCTCCGGTTTCGGCCGGTATTGCGGTTCACTCCCGTTCATTAACATAGGAAGGACGAGGCCCGGAGGCAACCGTAAGTTTGGACCTGACAATCCCCCATTTTTCGGCAAACACATTTGCCTCGGCGGTTTTCAATTGCAGAACCGGGATGTTCGGGATTACGGGATGAACCGTGATTACAATCCTGTCAATCCTTTCATCCCATTAATCATGGTTCAAACGGCGTACGGTCAATCATCATTCTTCCCTCGTCGCCGGCATCTTCGGTTACATGGGGTTATATCAATTGTTCAAAAACTAATATGTTAAATGTAATACCATACTTTATAACAGCTTATGTGTATTATCCGAGGGGTTTTCGGGGGGATTGCCGGTTAGTTTGGACCGTAGCCCGTGTCCGGTTTTCGGGGAATATCCACACGCTTGTTCAAGGGAGTCAATGCTGTAATCGCAGCGGCCGGGCGGGTCTGCTTTTCGGGGTCTCCGGCTTTCTGCGAAGAGACCCATCTCGGGCGTGATGTCCGGTCACGCTTTCGATGGGGGACGGGGAGGCTGCGGGAGTGTCGTTACGCGGGAAAGGCGGATCAGTTCTCGCTCACGATGCCGCCGGTGATGCGGGCCAGCGATGTCTCGGTGTCGATGAGGTTGAAGATCGCACGCAGGCGGCCCAGGGCGGCGTTGAGATAGATGAGCTGGACATCGCGATAGTTGAAGGAATTGATCGTTCCCGCACGCAGACGGCCCTCGGATATCTCGAGATTGAGACTGGCGGCGTCGAGGTTCTCCTCGGCCACGGCGAGCAGCTCGCGGCGGACGGTGTGGAGATCATGGAGTTTTTCGAGCTCCACGGTCAGGCTGTGGACCATGTCATCGGTTCGGATGTCGGCGATGTCCTCCTGGATGCGGGCGATGTCGAGGGCGCGTTTCCGCGAGCCGCCGTCGAACAGGCTGAACGAGAGGGTCAGGTTGGCATAGATATCACGGCTGTCGCGGGTGTCGGCCGCCAAGCCCTCGTATTTCTGGCGCGTCAGCACCGCGTCGGCGCCCGTTCTGAGGGAGACCGTAGGCCAGTACCTGCTTCTGGCGATTGCGGTGTCCTTTTCCAGCAGGGTCTCGTTTATGTACTGGTTGCGGAGGGTCTTGTTGTTCGAGAGCATCTTCGCACGCATGTCCCCGAGGCGGTAATCGGTCCGCTCCACCTCGAATTCCCCGGTCAGATCGTAGTCCGACCCGTCGTCATCCCCCATCATATAGGAAAGGTCCCTGAGCGAATTCGCAAGCGTTACCTCCTGCTGGAGGAACGCCGCCTTGTCCTCGAGCCATGCGTTCTTCGCCTGGAGCACATCGAACGTGAGGGCCTGCCCCACCTCCCTGCGCGACTGCATGTATTCATACCGGTCCCCGGACAGCTCCATGACCTGACGCAGCACATCGAGGGTCTCGCGCTCGAGAAGCGCCCGGTAATACACGAGAACGACATTCTGAACGGCCTGCTCCACGAGAACGGCGGTGTTGCCCTGTGAAAGCTCCGCGAGCGTTTCCAGACGTTCCTTCGCCGCCCGTATCCCGAACCCGTTGAACACCGTCCAGTTCAGCGCCACACCGGGCGTGAGGGAATTGGTGGTCACATCGGCGGTGTCGTTGAAATCCATGCGGTTCGCCGAGGAGAGGGTGAAATTGATGGTGGGGAGCCTGCCGGCCGCGCCCCAGGTGTTGTTGATGTCGGCGATGTCCTCGCGGCGCTCAACGACCCTGATGCCGTAGCTGCTGTCCAGCGCGCGCCCGATGGCGTCGGACAGGGAGAGCCGTTCCCGGGCCCGCGCCCCGGCTCCACCGGAGGCGAAAGAGGCGGAGAGGATGATGAACAGGGCGAGAAACGCCGTTACGGCCCGTGATTTCGAATGTGCTCCGGCTGCGTTATTGTTAATGATTGTATGCACGATCTTCCGTGATCCTCTCATGGAATGTTCGCGGTCAGTCGAGGGTTGTGGACGCTTCGATGATCGCCGGTTCCACGCTTTCCCGGGTCGGCCGTTCCTTCGTCAGGAGATACCGGATGAAGACCTTGATATCGTTCAGCACCAGAATATACACCGGGAAGAACAGGAGAATGAACGTCGTCCCCACCATGACACCATACGCCAGCGAAATGGCCATGGGTTTCAGGAACTGGGACTGGAAGCTCTTTTCCAGCACGATGGGATAGAGCCCGAGCACGGTGGTCACCGTGGTGAGGAGGATCGCCCTGAAACGGGCCACCCCGGCCTCGTAGACCGCCTCCTCGACCGTCATGCCCTCGAGGAGATTGGAGTTGTATTTCGAAAGGAACACCACGGCGTCGTTTATGACCACGCCGGACAGGGCGACCATGCCCCACATGCTGAGAATGGACACCGGCAGGCCCTCGATGCCGTGGCCCCACGCCGCCCCCAGCACGGCGAGCGGTATCATGCAGATGACGATCAGCGGCTGGGAGAAGGACTTGAAGTGTATCATGAGAATGAGCGCCATCACCGCGAAAGCCGTTCCGAACAGCTTGATGATCTCGCCGGTGGCCTCCTGGCTTCTGCGCTGCTGGCCCTGGTAAACCACGCGCACCCCGGGGTAGCGGGCCTCGACATCCGGTATGATGGTGTTGCGGATGTTTTCGAGCACCGGCGGCACGGGGGCGAAGGGATCGACCATGTCGGCCTCGAGACGCGCCTCGCGTGAGCCGTTGAAGCGCTGGATGTTCACCGGGCCGCGTTCGATGGTGTAGCCGGCGAGCTCGCTCAGGGGATAGTTCCCGCGGGGTGTCTTGATCTTCATGGACTCGACCTGGCCGAGGGTGAGGCGGTCCTGCTTGGGATAGCGCACCCAGACGCGTATCTCGTCCCGTCCCGACTGGAGCCTCTGTGACTGGCCGCCGAAGAACCCCTGACGCACCTGGTTGCTGATCGACGCCAGGTTCAGCCCCAGAAAATAGGCCTTGGGCTTCAGCTGGAGGCGGACCTCGCGCCGTCCGATGGCGTTGGTATCGGTGATGTTGGTGATCTCGGGAATTTCCCTGAGCCGTTCCATCAGATAGGTCCGCGCCTGGTCGAGCTCCTCCAGGTTCCGGTCGAGGAGGCTGATGGATATGGGGCTGCCCCAGCGGCTGTTGGCCCCCACGGTGAACCGCTCGGCTTCGGGCACCTTGCCGATCTTCCGGCGCACGCGGTCGGCGATCTCGAAGCTGGAGATGGGACTTCCCTCCATGTCCCGGAGCATCACGCTCACATTGCCGGCGTGCGATCCGCGTTCATTGCCGTTGAGGGCGTCGCCGAGGGACATGAATGTGAACCTGATGAACGGCTCGTCCTGGTCGTATTCCTCCACAAGCTCGTCGTTCACCTCCCACACGATGTCGTCGAAGCGCTGGATGTAGTCAAGGGTGCGCTGCTCGCCGGATCCCGGTGTGAAGGCGATGTTGATGCTGAAGGAATCGAAGGGGATCGACGGGAAGAAGGTCGTCTGGATGATGCGGCCCTGGAAGAGCCCGATGGAGATCATGATGATGGATATGGGTGTGGCGAGCACGGCCCATTTCCAGCGGATGATGATCCTGAGCAGGCCGCCGTATATCCTGTACCTGAGGAACCCGATGACGGTATCCAGCACTTTCCGCACCTTGCCGAGCAGCGTTTCACGGCGTTTCCGGAGCACGTGCGCCGATGAGAGATGGGCCGGGAGCACGAGGAACGCCTCGAACAGCGAGAAGGCGAGGCTCACGATGACCACGAACGCCATCTCGTACATGAACTCCATGCTGCCGGTGACCAGGAGCAGGGGGGAGAAGGCGATGATCGTCGTCGTCACCGAGGTGATCACCGCCGGGAAGACCTCCAATGTGCCGTCGATGGCCGCCCGCTTTGGGCTCTTTCCCTTTTCGAAATGGGTGAAGATGTTCTCCGCGATCACGATGCCGTCATCAACAAGGATGCCGATGACCAGGATCATGCCGAAAAGCGAGATCATGTTGATGGTGACGCCCTTCATGACCGCCACGATGAACATGGCGAGAAAGGACGCCGGGATGCCGAACGCCACCCAGAAGGCCAGCCGCGTGTTGAGAAAGAGGCCGAGGCTCAAGATCACCAGCGCCAGACCCAGACCGCCGTTGTTGTAGAGGAGGTGAAGACGGCTCTTGAGCAGTTCCAGAAAGTCGAATGTGATGTCGAGCCGGACATCGGAATGGTTGGCGTTGAAATCCTCGACATAGGTGTTGACGAACGCCGAAATATTGTCCAGGTCCTCCTCGGGAAGCTTGCGCACCGAAATTCTCACCGAGGGCCTGCCGTTCATCCATGTCCCGTCGGACACGTCGGCGAATTTCATCTGTACGGTGGCAACGTCGCGGATGCGGACATGGCTCCCGTCCTCGTTCGCCCGGAGGACGATGTTCCCGATGTGGTCGGGATCGACGGAGCGTGCGCGCGTCCTGATGAGGATCTCCTCCTCGGGGGACTTGATCGTGCCGCCGGATATGTCGCGGTTGTTCATGGATATGGCCCGCGAGATCTCGTCGAAGGTGAGACCGTACCGCAGGAGGTCGTTTTCGCGGGCCTCCACGGAAATCTCGAGGGCGGGATAGCCGCTCACGCTCACCTGGCTCATGACACCCGAGGTCATGAAATCGTCCTCGATGCGCTGGGCGATGGTCTTGAGGGTCTTGAGGTCAACGTTGCCCGAAAGCCCCACATACATGGCGGGGGTTCTGGTCCTGAGCTTGGAGACCACCGGCTTCTCGGCGTCCGTGGGAAAGGAACTGATGGCGTCGACCGCGTTCTTGACCTCCCGGAGGGTCTCGTCGATGTCATATTCCCCCGTGGTCTCGATCGAGACGCGGGCGAAGTTCTCCGAGGAGGTGGAGTTGATCTCCTTGATGCCCACGATGCCGCGGATGGCCTCTTCGATACGGGTGGTGATGCTCTCCTCCATTTCCTTCGGCGAGGCGCCCGGATAGGAGATGGTCACCGCCATCATGCGCGATTCCCGCTCCGGGAAGAAGGACTTCTTCATGTTCGAGAAGCTCCATCCGCCGGCGATCAGAAGCAAGGCCACGACAAGATTGGCATAGAACGGATATTTGACGAATGTGGTGAGGAGTTTCTTCATGGGCGCTTTACCTGACCATCTCCACGCGGGTGTTTTCCATGGCGTTCACCAGCGGTTCGACGACCAGGTCCACGCCTTCCTCGAGTCCCGAGAAGAGGAGGGTTGTTTCATTTATCTTGATGATGGTGATTTCGCGCTTCTCGAGAGCGTCATCCACGACCACGAACACCTGGTTGTGATTGAAGACGGCGTTCCGCGGGATTTCCATCACACCGTCGATGGGACGGCCCGGAAAGAGCGCGCGAAGATACTGCCCCTTGAAAAGCGCTCCGCCCCGGCCGGGAACCACCGACACGAACACGCTGATGGACTGGGTCGATGGATCGACGAAATCCGCCTTTCGCACAACCGTACCGCGCCAGCGGACAGTACCATCCTCCGGCATCAGCTCGACATCGTCCCCCACGGCGACCCAGCGGGCCTCGTCCTGCTCCACCGGGACCTCCACCTCGAGATCGTCGGTCTGGATGATCCTGGCCAGGGTGGCGCCGGGATTGGCGATCGCCCCCACCTCCATGACGATTTCCGTAAAGGAGCCGTCGAAGGGCGCGGTGATCACATATTTTTCCAGGGTGATCTCGGCGCTCTTGATTGCATAATAGTCGGTGAGGATGTTGCGGCTGGCGACGAATATCTTCTCCTGGTCGGAGCCGATGGCGGGAAGATCGGGAAGGGGCTTTTCGATGTCGATGGCCCGGAAGAAACGCAGCCAGCCATCGTGGCTGTCGGGATAATCGACCTCCATGTCGGGAAGGATTCCCGCGATCTTCTGAAGGAAGGCGCTCTTTCTCGAACGGAGGTCCAGCACGGCATTGTCATCGAAGATTCTGATGAGGACATCGTCCTTCCTGAACGCGGCCCCCTTCTTGAAGCTGACATCGCCGGCCAGGATGAGCCCGCGCACTTCCGCCCCCAGAAGCACTTCACGGCTCGATATAACGCGCCCGTCGGCGGTCACCGGCGATGTTATGGACGAATACGAAACCTCCCGCGCCTTGACCGCACGCGGCGGGACCTGCGGCGGCCTGCGCTCCGGCTCCTCCCGCAGGCCGACCAGAAAGGCCATCACCTGATATCCGAAGGCGAGGAGCAGCACCACGGTGATCGTGGTGATGATGTGGTACTGGTATTTCCTGAATATTTCTTTCATGAGTGTCTCTCTGTTTCAGGCATCCGCGCGCGGAAGCCGCAGTTTATTTCTTTCTATGTCTTTGTTATCATTGATATTAAGCGGTTCATCCGTAAAACACGGAATATACAACTTTTTCTTCGACGTATCAATCAGAAAAAAGTTTAAATAAAAAACCGTCATTACCCCCGTTTTCCGGCTCTCACATGTACTTCGGCGGTTTTCAATTGCTGAACCGGGATGTTCGGGATTACGGGA
>CAYNWJ010000183.1:594-7602 GCA_964400815.1 uncultured bacterium | reverse complement strand
TTCACAATTGCCTTGTCGCCGGGGAAATCCGGGGCGTAAACCAGGGCCACGACAACCTTCCCGGGCGCTTCCGTCCGCCCCGACGGCGATGCGGAGGGTTCATCGACACGAACGATCGAAATACTCTTCGACCGGGCGTAATCCACCGCGAGCGGTGTTATGACCGCCTTTCGGGTGACCCTGACGGTGTCGCCGTTGAACGACTCGAGGTCCTTCTGGGTGATGATCTGCCTGCCGGTCATGTCGCGTCCGCCGACCTGGTAGTCCGCAGCCGCCGGTTTGGCTGCGGTGATGGGCGGCGCCGGTTTCGGGGCGGGCGTCATCGGCTGCGGGCCCGTGCTCCTGCCCGACTGGGTCGCCGGTTCCTCGCCCACCGTCTGGAATGTCTGGGCGGGAGCGGCTGCCGTATCGACCGCAACCCCCCGTTCCGCGAGCACGCGCTTGACTTCCCTGATGATTGCTTCGACCAAATCGTCCCTGTTCATAATTATCTGTCCCGCTTCCTTGAAAGCGTTCTATGGTTTATTTACTATTCTCAAAGGCAGTGTATGCAAAACCCGAAAAAACCGCGCCTGGTCATGACCGTCACGATCAACCGGGGTCGTCGACGATTCCGCACAGCCAGGCGCGCTGGGGCACGAGGGGATCGTTGAACAACTCCTGCGAACCGATGCCGTCCCAATTGAGAATAACCCGGTCACCCTTGCCCGCGCCGATGAAGTCCACGACGATCTGCGGGCGGCCTTCAGCCTTTCCCTGAGAATCGAGCACCTGCACGACCAGGAGTTTCTTTCCGGTCAGGCAGGGATGCTTGATCGTCGATGTCACATTTCCCAGAACAACTGCGTCACGCATGATCCACCACACCCCTGATCAACACTTATGAACGACACCGGAGAAAACACCGGAATACGCTCCTGATTCAACCAGCCGGCCCGTCAGGACGGATATCATCCCAGGTGACGGATGAGATCGCGGTTGATCGACGGAATCACCACCGAGGAAATGACCACGCCTTCCTCGTGAATGTCCGCAAGCGCCGCATCCATCGCCGATCTCACATCCTGCACCGCGCCCGTGGTGATGACATAGGATTTTCCGGCGAGGCCCTTTCCGAGCCTGAGTTCGACGATCATGACATCGGAAGCCTTGACCATGGTGTCCGCACCCTTGAGGGTCGCGGTCATGGTCATGGTCTCGAAAACACCGAGAGCATCGCCGATCCCGCTCGTGTCCGTGCCGTAGAGGGCCGCGATGACACGGTCGTCCACACGCGGCAGGATGAGCGAATCGAGATAGTTGAAATCAGCCGTCTCCTCGCCCAGTCTGACCGCCTCCTTCACCGCGCCCACGTCACCGGTGAAAAGAATCTGGTAACGCCCCGGACAGTTAGGGGCCGCGAGGATAATGGTGATTCCGGAGTTTTTCGATATCAGATCGGCGGCCTCGATACCCTTGCCGACGCTGATATATTCGAGAAAACCTATACAGAGGCTGTCGCTCATGTCATGTCTTTCCTTCATGTGCCGGCGGGAATGCTCTTGCGCAAGCATGAGAGCCGCCGCAGCACGTTCGAACGTCAATGAATCGGTTATTTTTTCGTCTCGATTGCGACCGCTGAATCGTCGACAGCCGTAACCCTGCCGTCCACCGAGGCATGTATACGCGCGCCGAGGCTTCCATCGGGAATCTCCCCGATGACATCGCCCCGGGAAACGCCGTCCCCCATCTTCACCACCGGGACCGCAAGCGCTCCGATATGCTGTCGAAGCGGAATACGCACATGACCGGGCGCAAACGATCCGAATGGTTCGAAGGCGGTATGAACGATATACTCCTCCAAATCGAGCTTCCGGGCGAATGTGGAGGCGGAAAGTTTCCGGAAATCGAACATGTTCCCCTCGTGAAGGGAGAGCTTTTCGAAATCGATCTTCAGTTTCGCGCGCTTTATGGCATCCACAACGAGCGCATAGACCTTGTTGGGGGACAGCCCGAAAATGCAGGCATACATTTCGCAGACACCGCACTGACAGCACAGGAGCGCCTCGTATACCATACGCTCCGTGAAGGGGTCCAGCTCGCCGCGCTCGATTTTTGCCACGATCTCGTCGATGTGCCAGGAATAGGACATCATCTTCGCCGGCGAGATGGGATGGCCGAGAGCGTTCCGGGGGCAGAGTATGGTGCATTCCTGGCATGTGCAGCACATTTTCGCCCGGAGCTTCGTCACCCGGACCGGCTGTGTCTTGAGCCGCAGAAGCGTATGCCCTTCGGGAAGAACGATCACCCCCCCCGTCGTTTTTGTGATCACGCCATCCGGCGACTCGATGGGACCCATGACCGGACCGCCGACAACCACCGAATAATCCCCGGTCCGGGCGCCCCCTGCAAACTCGATCAGGTCTGCGATGGGCGTCCCGATGGGGACCTCGACGGTGACGGGCCGGCGCACTTCTCCGCCGACCGTGACGACCCGCGATGTCACCGGCTCTCCCTCCGCCGCTTCGGCGATGCGTCGCAGCGTGGCGACATTGCTGACTGTAACCCCGACATTGAAGGGCAGGCCGCCGAGAGGGACGATCCTCCCGGTCACCTGGCGGATGAGGACCAGTTCATCCCCCGCCGGGTAGTAGTTGCCGAGCACCTCGACCCTGAAAGCGGGTTTTCCGGCAATGACCCGCTCGATGGCCTCGATGGCCTCGATGTTCTTGTCCTTTATTGCCACCACCGCAGATTCCGCGCCGATGGCTTCCATCACCAGCTCCATTCCCCGGATGACTTTTTCGGGGAATGAGAGCATGGTGTGACGGTCGGCTTCGAGGATCGGTTCGCATTCGGCGCCGTTGGCGATCAGGGTATCAACACGGTTCGCCAGCTTCACATGCGTGGGAAAGCCGGCTCCTCCCGCTCCGACCACGCCGGCATCACGAATCGCCGCCGCAATGTCAGTCACCGTCGGGCTCATCATGATCGTCCTTCCGGTACACGGTGTTCGTATCGATGCTGATCGAATCCACGATACCGATGATCAGCCCATCGGTGGGAATGGTCGCCGTCAGGTCCGTCATGCGCGCGGACGATCCCTGAACCACCAGCACTATCTCTCCGCGGCCCGCCCCGAGGGGGTCATTGACCACGAGCGTGGACCCCGTCGGCGTCACCGTCCTCCCCTTCGGTCCCGTCGATATGTTCTGCACCTCGACAAGCAGAAATTTCTGGCCGGAAAGACGGTCGATCTTGACCGACGATACAATCTCTCCTATGACCTGTGCGACGACCACGTTCTAACTCCGTCCATGAATGGTTGATGGATCAGACACCCGGTTTTTCCTCGTTCTTGCCGTCAGAGCCGGAGGACGCTGATTTGCCTCCCCCCCGTTTTCTTCCGGCGGGCTCGGCTTTTGCGGGTTCTTCCTCGATGATTTCGCTCATGCCCTCATGGGGACGAGCAATGACCTGCGCAGAAAACACTTCGCCCACGGCGGCCGCCGAACCGGCGCCGGCCTCGACGGCCGATTTGACCGCGGCCACATCACCGGTGAGAATGACGGTGACGAGCCCCGCTCCGGCGCGTTTCTGGCCGAGGAGGGAGACATTCGCCGCCTTGAGCGCAGAATCCGCGGCCTCAACAGCCGCCACAAATCCGCGCGTTTCGATAAATCCCAAGGCCTTCATACGATACACTCCTTGAATACAGAGGTGGAGGTTTCTTACTTGAACAGACCATCCAGCTCGTCATGAGGCCTGGGGATGATGTGCGAGGAGATGAACTCGCCCGCGCTCTTGGCCACCTCGGTCCCGGATTCGACCGCGGCCTTGACCGATCCGACATCGCCCGTGATGACCGTGGTGACGAACCCTCCGCCGATGGCGACCTGCTTCAGGAGCTCCACACTCGCGCTCTTCAGCATGGCGTCCGTCGCCACCGCGAGCCCCGTGAATCCTCTGGTTTCGATAAGACCGATTGCCTTGCTCATGTCCCGTACTCCTCGATAATGGGTTATTGCGTTTGTTGATTCGTTGGTTTTCGTGTTGTTTCAGTATTCAGGTGTGGTCCGGCTATTCTATCAAAGCCCTGATATTGTCGGTCTTGATGATCTCCACTTCCTGGTTGCAATGGATATCGGCCACATTACCCTCATCGGTGTCGAGATGGACCTCGAGCTTCGCGTTCTCCGAAACGCGTATCACCACGTTCTCGAATGTAACCGCGGCGGGACCGCCGACCCTGAGCATGACCGTATCGCCGTCCTTCAGGCCGAAATAGGCCGCCTCCTGCGCATTCATGTGAATGTGGCGCATGGCGCGAATGCAGCCTTCCTTCAGCTCCACCACACCTTTGGGCCCGATGATGGTCACCGGCGATGAACCGGCGATGTCCCCGCTCATGCGCAGGGGTGCGTCGATGCCCAGAAAGATGGCATCCGTCCTCGCCAACTCCACCTGGGTCCGCTTCCTCAGTGGAGCAAGAATCCGCACACGCTCCAGGAGACGCATCTTCGGCCCGATCAGCGCCACGGTCTCCCTGGCTGCGAACGCGCCCGTCTGATAGAGATCGCGCATCGATTGCAACTCATACCCCGGCCCGTAGAGGACATCGAGGTCCTCACGCGACAGATGGACGTGCCTCACCGAAACACCCACGGGAATGCGCCGGGGATTGATGGAAAAATCCTGGTTTTCCCCGCCATTGCCGGAAGGCTGGCCGGCGGCGACACTGTTCGCGGGGCCGTTCAAGCGTTCGAATACTTCCCTGACGATCCGGTCGAGAACATCCTGGTCGATCTGGGCGGAACGGTTGACATCGGGATTGTTCATGAAATCTGTCCTTGCGTCCATAATGAAAATGCATGAATTTCATGTGAGGTATCGACATGGTTTTCACGTCATGCCGCGTCGAGGCAATATACTACAATGAAATGAAAAGATGCAAAGGAAAAACGGACGAAAACGGGGAAATACGTCGTGAAAAATCTTGACTGACCATGACGAAATATGCTACTATATACTATATACTCTTACGCAATCCCGCTAAGCACAATCCGGCGGTCGTTTTTTTATGTTTTCTTTCACCGGGGATACCATGACTTTATGAAAATATCAACGAATCAAGCGGTGTCGATCATGCCGACGGGAACTGCGCACATACTGCTCGCGGCCCTCGTTTCACTCGCCTTCTCATGCGCCTCCGCTACGCGGGGTGGTTCCGGCGCCGAAACGAGCCGTCCGGCAACCATTTCCATCATGGACCCCGGTCTGCTCGAGAGGGCCGCACCGGGCGGGGTCCCCGCGGGCTGGGAACATATAAAGCCCGGTGACGATTTCGCCCTGACGAACTATTCCGTCGAACAAGGCGTCGATGGTGACTATCTGCGGCTGCTGTCGAGCGGGACGCGTTCCTGGCTCGAATACGATCTCGACGATGTCGATCCGAAAGACTATCCCGTCATGGAGTGGACATGGCTGGTCAACCAGTTTCCCGAGACCGGCTGGGAAATGGATGAAAAGAACGACGATTTCGCCATACGGATCGAGCTGGTCTATGATTTCAGGGGGGGGTTGAACATCCTGAACATCATACGGAAAGGCCTGATCAATGTCATTTTCCGGGGCTATCCACCTGAATTGATCGTCAGCTATGTGTGGTCCCTCAACGTTCCGGTGGACGATCCCTACCGGAGCCCGTCATCGAAGCACACCTTCATCCTGCCCATCGAGAGCGATGTCGCGATGCAGGGACGCTGGGTCCACGAAACGCGCAACATCCGTGACGATCTGGCCTCGTTCTTCGAAAACGACACCCGCGGCCTCGTCCTGAAGAAAATCCGTCTGCGCTCGGACACCGAAAACGCCTCGACCATAGCCGAAAGCGGACTGAAGCTGCTGCGTCTTCATGAAGATGCCGGCTCCGAACGCGAATAACGGGGCGCCGGCTCGCATAATTCGCCAATCATTCCGAAAGAAAGGCGTAGTTCGATGGGAAAGGCGCCTGACCACTTCTACAGGCAGTCGGGGGTCATACCGTACCGGCGCTCGGACACCGGTCTCGAGGTGCTTCTCATCACGACACGAAAACGGAAGCGGTGGATCATTCCGAAAGGCGTGGTGGAACCGCACCTCTCACCCCGTGAGTCGGCCGGGATGGAGGCGTATGAGGAGGCAGGCATTCGGGGAAGGACCACTGACAGGTCCCTTGGGTCCTATTCTTACGACAAATGGGGCGGCGTCTGTACGGTGGAGGTGTTTGTGATGAAAGTCGATGAGGTGCTCGACGACTGGCCGGAATCGTTCAGAAAGCGAAAGTGGGTTACACCCCTGGAGGCCGCCGACATGGTTAGGGAAGAAAAGCTCGCCGGTTTGTTGCGCAGTCTTTCCGGCTCTCTCCGATGATCCGCCCCCCTCAGAAGCGGCCGGTATAAAAGAACCTGAGCTCACGGGAGGGTTCGGGCTCTTCGATCCTCCTCCCCGTCCCATCGATGCCCGGATTGCGCAGGAGATTCGTCATGTCGAACTCCAGCGTGAACGACCCTCCGAACCGCCATTTCAGCGCGGCGTTGAGATAGCCGTTCTCAGCCTCCATGCTTCCGCCGCCATTGTCGTTCACGGCGAAATCGTACTCCGCGCACAGTTCGATGACCGAGCCGAGGGATTTGTTGATACCGGTCCAGAAGGAAGGATCATGGTCCCCGTCTTCATCCTCGAGGGAATAGTTCGCGCCGGCATGAAGCCCCATGTCGCCGAGGAGGGAATAGTTGCGGGAGACCACGATATATCCTCCGCGGGATTTCAGGCGGAACCTGTTCCTGCCGCCAGACCTGATAAAAGGCCCAGAGCCCTGCGAATCGAAACCCACGAGCACCGCCGGCGCCGTCATCGTTTCCTCTATAATGCGCACACTCGCCTGGAAACCGGCGTGGGGCTGCCAGTCGACCATTGAGGAACCGATGACACGGGAACCGCTGTAGCTGACACCGATGTCGATCATCCCCGTGAGGCCGAAGCTGACCA
>CAYNWJ010000183.1:0-584 GCA_964400815.1 uncultured bacterium | reverse complement strand
AGCTGACCATCTGCATGATCCCGCCACCGTCGAAAAGATGCGACTGAAGACAGTATCCCCGGGACGGAAGAGAGCCCGCGGTCGGCGTGGTGACGAGGCGGGTGCCGGGGATATCCGGGTATGCCGCTGTCGCGGTTGAGACAAAGAAGGCGGCGCACATACATACGGCCGCTGATATTCGCTTCATGGATCAGTCTCCCGAATCGATCTGTGGTCGATTATCAATGTATTCTCACACCCCGTCCCCTGTCAAGCGCTTCGATGTGACAATGGTGTCACGGCGCAAAAAACATCAGGATCGAATGAGGCTCATTACAGGCATAATGCCGTCTTTCGGAACGTTGCAGGAATTGTGTACATTTTTACAAATATCGTTTGACAGCAGGGCTCTTTTTTTTTATTCTTGGAAAAGCGCCGCGGATGCAGGAACCGTCCGTTCGGCTGAACATGACAGAATGAAAATGATTCCGGTTATCCAGTTCGGTAAGCAACACATGATTCAACTGCTATCTGCAAAGCCCCCTTCCGCCGCTTCGCGCCACCTTCCCCCGAAACGGGAGAAGGAAAAACACCACGGGTCGGGC
>CAYNWJ010000182.1:0-7679 GCA_964400815.1 uncultured bacterium | reverse complement strand
ATGGTGGATTGCCGCCTTTTGAATAAACCTGTGTGCTTTTCCGTGTTTTTTTTCTATATTTACTGGTACGATGTGGCGATGGGCGCCATGTTACGGACCTGTCATTGCTAATCCGCCGGGCGATTTCATGTTCATCGATCTGCACAGCCATATTCTCCACGGTGTCGACGATGGTCCCGAGACCTTCGAGATGTCGATGGAGATGATACGCGCCGCCGGCGCCTCGGGCATAAGGGCGGTCGTGGCCACACCGCATATCCTCGATTCGTTCCAGAACGAGGAACTGGTCATCGGGCGGTTCAGGAAGATGTCACGGACCATCATCGACGAAAAGCTTCCCGTCGATCTCTTTCTCGGTGCGGAGATCAATTTCCAGTTCGGCATCGAGGAGATTCTCATGTCCTCGATCGGGACCTATCGCGGGATGGGGAAATATTTTCTGGTCGAAACCACGCTCACCCATTATCCCAAGCATTTCGAGGAGACCCTGTTTTCCATCATCCTGGGCGGCAGGACGCCCGTTTTCGCCCATCCCGAACGGGTCGGCCCCATCGTGGGGAATGTCGATCTGGTTTCACGGCTGGTGGATCAGGGGATGAAAATACAGGTCAATTCGGGAAGCCTTCTCGGCCTGTTCGGCAGCAAGGTGAATACATTCGCCTGGGAACTGGTGGACCGGGGACTCGTTCATTTCGTGGCTTCGGACGCCCACAGCACACGACGCCGTTCATTCAATCTCGATCAGGCGTGGGATGAACTGTGCGGCCGGTATGACGAAGACTTCGCTGAACGTCTCATGTTCCACAACCCTTTGAAGGTCCTGATGGGCGAAATGGTCGATTGATTCTGATCGACCGGTGTTTCAGGGGCGTCGCCGGTGGTATGTGATACATGAACGAAAAGAAATTACGGAAAATATACGGTGCTCATGATCCTTACAGCCTTTCGAAGATGCTGACTGACAGGCTGGCCGAGATCATTGAAACCTGGCCGGATTATTACTGGGAAACCTATGGCGTTGATTTGCAGCAGGCTGCCAATGAAATTATGGTCAGCCTCAAGGAAGGCGTGGAGTGGAACGACGCCGTCCGCAACAGGACCTGTGTCAAGAAGGCCCGTTCCGCCTGGTTCGAAGTCAGGCACTGGTTTCGCTACGCCCAGCGGAATGACATGTTCGACGAGGTCAATGAGCGCGATATCAGGGTGATGATCGAGGTGCTCGGCGAAAAGGTGAAGGAATATCACGAGGCGCTCGAATCCTTTGGACGGCGCGGGGGATTATGGCGGTGAATCCGGAGGGCGGCATGTCTGTGATCCCGGGTGTCGGCCGCGGCAGGGTGCTGGTGACATCCGGTCCCACACGGGCCTGGCTCGACAGGATCAGGTATATCGCCAACACCTCCACCGGCGCGCTGGGCGCTGGAATCGTGGACAATCTTCTGGACGCCGGCATCGATGTCGTCCATGTCATCGGCCCCGGAGCTGAGCGCCCGGCCGGAAGAGGGGCGGGTTCATACAATCCCCGCCCCGTGGAAACGGTGGACGATCTGATCGGTGCGGTCAGGGACATATGCGCCGGCGGGATCGCGGCGGTCGTGCATGCAATGGCGGTTCTCGATTACGTTCCCGCTGAGAGATGCGGTCAGAAGCGGAAATCGGGGGGCGGCGATTGGACGGTCCGCCTGGTCCAGACTCCGAAGGTGTCGGAAATCATCCGCGGCCTCGCCCCGGCCGCCTTTTTCGTCGGATTCAAACTCGAGGCCGGCGTCGATGACGGGGAACTCGAACGCAGGGCGATGCGTTCGCTTCGGGCCCATGGTCTGGACCTGGTGGTCGCCAACGACCTGGACCGCGTGTCCGGAGACCGTCACGAGGCGATGATATTCGACTCCGGAGGGACGCTGGTCGCGTCGGCGGAGACCAAGAGCGAACTCGCTGCGGCTGTTGCGGGTCTGGTCGCTCAGGAACTGACGAAGCGCGGCGGCGGATGAGTTTCGCTGAACCCGTGATCAACAAACTGATTGAGAAGTATATCAGGGATTGCCGTGTCGAACGATTATCTGAAATACTGGAACATTGACAAGCCGCCGTTTTCACTCACGCCGGACCCGGAGATGCTGTTCCTTTCCACGCAGCATTCCGAGTGTCTCATGCGGCTCAAGTATGCCATATTCTCGCAGAAGGGTGGAGCGCTCCTGGTCTCCGACAACGCGGGCAACGGCAAGACCTCTGTGCTCGCGCGGCTCATGAAGGACTTGGACGACTATTACGGCGGCAGGGTGCGCGTCGTCTTCATCGACCATCCGACCCTGACACCCATCGAGATGATCGGCGAGATCGCCCACCAGCTCGGCGCCGAACTTCAGACCACGGAGAAGATCCGCGCCCTCAACCATCTCCGCGACCGGCTCTTCACCCTCTACAACGAGAACATCAAGGTGGTGGTGATCGTCGACGAGGGGCAGATGCTCCGCGACCGGCCGGACATTCTGGGCGAGCTGCGCATCCTGCTCAATTTCTGTGTGTCGGACGCTTTTCTCCTCACCTTCATCTTTTCCGGCCAGAAACCGCTTGACAGCATTCTCAGGGAGATGCCCGAATTCTGGCAGCGCCTGCCCGTGCGCTTTTTCCTCCGCAATCTGGACTACAACGATACGAAGGGGCTCATCAGGTACCGGCTCGAAAAGGTGGGCGGATCACCGGATATCTTCACCGAGGATGCGTTCGAGGGAATATACAACTATTCCGAGGGCTGCCCGCGCATCATCTGCTCGGTGGCGGACCTCTGCCTGGTGATCGGTTTCGCCAAGGGCACGAAGCGTATCGGGTTCGTGGAGGTCTCAAACGCCTGCCGCGACATGGAGGCCTCGGGCGACGGCTATCACTACTACGCGTTCATGAAGACCCATGACTCGCCGCTCCCGCGTCAGGACAAGCATAACATCCGCGAAATGATCATGCCCGCCCCGGACACCAATTCCGCTGAGAAAGAGGAAAAAGAGACGCCGCGCCCTGTCCGGGCTCCCGCCACCGTTCCCTGTCAGAGCTGCGGCGAAATGAATGCCGCCGGCGGGCGTCATTGCGCCTCGTGCGGCCAGCCGCTCTACCGCAAGTGTCTCAACTGCGGCGCTCATATCGACGCCGTCTCGGACGAATGTCCTTCCTGCGGTGCGGACATGGAGGAGGCGAAGCGCGCCTTCAGGGAAAGTGTCCGCGAAAATCTCAGCCGTTTCGATATCCTCGAAAACGGCGCGTCCATGTGGCTCGAAGCCTCGAATATCAGTCTCGAGGACGGGGAAACGCTCCTGATCGTTTTCCCGCGGGGAAACTTCGTGACACCCGGTCCCTCGGTGGTTCGGGTCGATCCGGCGGGTTCCTCGCGAAAGGACTCATGCGGTGTCGTTCTCACCGACAGACGCCTGATCATCGTGACGGAAAAGGAGCGCATGGAAAGCCCTCTGGACGCCATCGAAACCTGCATGGTTTCGGATACGGGCAAATTCATGGGCCCGCGCCACATGCTCATCCTGTCCTTCGACGGCGCCGTGTACCGCCTGCTCCTTCCCTACGGCTCCCAAAAGGCAAAGACCGTGCTCGACCTCATCAGCTCCTATGTCCAGGCGGAAATGGCCGGATAACCCTCAATAACATCATCGCTAGGTGCCACCCGCTGCGGAATGTCCCGGGCTTCTTCCGTTACCCCTGACCGAAGTTGCTGCGAACGCCTGACGTGCTCCTGATTTCCATGCTTCCTTCCCTGGGCCGCCATAAAAATCGTTGACAGGCGTGTTCACCCTTTCTATATTTTTATCATTATGGAAACGTCTTCGCAGGAATCCGACAGTTGCGGCCGATCTTTCGGCTTCTCTCCACGTGAAACCCGTGCCTCCTGGCGCTGGTCAGGCGTGTTTTTCCACAGACAGAATACGTGCGTGTGTTCATTTTCTGAACCGGGGATCATCGATCCCCGTGGAGGAGGATCATCATGAAGCTTTTCCTCGATTCGGCGCTCCTCACCGAGATACGGGAAGCCGTATCCTGGAGCATCGTCAATGGTATCACAACCAACCCGTCGCTCATAAAAAAGGCGGTCCTCGCCAAATCGGAAGAGGGCGGGGAAGACCTGGACATGGAGAGTTACATCAAGCAGATTCTCGCCCTCGCAGGCAGAATGAATCCCGTATCACTGGAGGTCGCGGGCCTCACCGTGGATGAAATGGTCGATCAGGGCATGGCGCTCTATGAGAAATTCGATCCCGTGGCGAGCAATGTCGTGATCAAGATACCCGTCTGCACGATCGACACCCGGGGGGAGGGTAATCCATTCGACGGCATCTCCGCCATCAGGCAGCTGGCCGACGAGAAGATCCCCGTCAACGCCACGCTGGTGTTCACACCGGAACAGGCCCTGCTTGCGGCCAAGGCGGGCGCCGATTATGTGAGCCCCTTCGCCGGACGTATCGACGACCGAATCAGAAAAAGTCTCGGTGTCGAATTCGCGAAAACCGATTATTTCCCTGCTGACGGTGTTCTGTCGCCGGATGAGGAAGGCGGCTGGGCCACCGAGTGCGGTCTATACAGCGGCGTTGACCTGGTGGCGAAAACGGTGGAGATATTCAGGAACTACGATATAGAGTGCCAGGTGATCGCGGCGAGCGTTCGCAATACCACACAGATACGCGAATTCGCCCTCGTGGGATCGGATATTGCAACCGTACCCTTCCCCGTGCTGCGCGACATGGTCGGACACGAGGGCACCCGTGAGGGAATCGATGCCTTCACTGCCGATCTGGTCGATGAGTATACCGGTCTCCTGCAGGATATCCAGCCAAGGGACCGTGGATGACTGTGCCGTGAGGCGCGTGAAAACGGCATACGGAAAAACGGTGTGGGGGCATCGATGCCGCCATGCCGTTTTTTCGTCAGGGATCAGCAGTGGATCCAGTGTCAGGAAGAAGCATGACGACGAAACGATACAACGATCTCTCATCGCACCTCCGGGAGCGGTTCGGCTGCCGGGTGCAGAAGATCACCGTGGATGCGGGGCTCACCTGTCCGAACCGTGACGGTACTGCGGGGACGGGTGGTTGCATCTATTGCAACGACCGGGGTTCGGGCACGGGTGCCTCGGAGCACCGCACGGTCGCGCAACAGCTCCGCGATGCCAAAGACTTCCTCGCCCGCCGTTACAAGGCGAAAAAATTCCTCGCTTATTTCCAGTCGTTCTCGAACACCCATGCTCCCCCCGAACGGCTCCGCGCCCTGTACGACGAGGCGCTCTCCGTTGAGGATGTCGTTGGCATGGCGGTCGGGACCCGGCCCGACTGTGTTGACGACGGTGTTCTCGATCTTCTGGCCGGGTATGCCCGGGAATCCTTTCTCTGGGTTGAGTACGGTCTCCAGAGCATCCATGACCGGACGCTCGCGCTCATCAACCGCGGGCACGACGCGGAAACCTTCCGGGACGCAGTACTTCGCACACGGAAACGGGACATCGACGTGGTAGCCCACGTTATTCTCGGGCTTCCCGGCGAATCCCCGGAGGACATGCTCGAAACCGCACGCGCCCTCGCCCGCATGGACATTCAGGGTGTCAAACTCCACGTCCTCTATGTCGTCCGCGGCACCCGGCTGCATGACATGTACGAGCGGGGGGAGTATGCATGCCTTTCCCGCGATGCATATGTCGATATCGTCTGCCGTTTCGTCGCTTTACTCCCGGAAGACGTGGTCATCCACCGTCTCACCGGCGATCCCCATCCTGAAGAGCTCGCCGCCCCCGCATGGACGCTCGACAAGAACGCCAATCTGGAAGCGGTGCGCCGTGCGATGGAAGAGCGGGGAATTGTACAGGGCATGGATCTCCCCGAAGGTTGACGGGGGCGGGGAGGAAGTGTCTCCATGTGGTTCGCGCACAGCCGCCTTTCCTTGACTCAACCTCCGAAAAGTCGTACATTTGTTGTGAATCGAACAGAGAGCGGGGAGGCGGTTCCGACATGCATCCGAATGTTCCCATCGGCAGGTTTCTCATTGTCGCGGGCATCCTCATGGTCCTGGCCGGCTTTGTGTTCATGTATATGGACCGGATACCCTGGATAGGACGGCTTCCGGGCGATATCAACATCCATGGCAGGGGATGGAGCTTTCATTTTCCCGTGGTGACCGGTATCGTCATCAGCATTGTCCTGTCCGTGATCCTCAATCTCTTTTTCAGACGTTGAGCGCCCGTGAATCTATCCGACTACGACTATACCCTGCCGGAGGAACTGATCGCCCAGGAACCCGCGGCCGAACGCGACCGATCAAGGCTCCTCGTGCTCCCGCCCGGCGATGGGCCGCCCGAACACCGGGAATTCAGGGACATCGTGGAATGGCTGCGTCCCGGCGATCTTTTGGTGCTCAATGACAGCAGGGTCTTTCCCGCGCGCCTCATCGGCGAGAAGGACGGTACCGGAGGGACTGCCGAGGTGTTCCTGCTTGCGCGGGGTGCTGACGGCGTCTGGGATGCACTGGCCCGGCCGGCGAAGCGTCTGCGCGAGGGAACGGTGGTGCAATTCGGCGACGGCCTCCTCCGGGCGGTCGTCGTGGAAAAGGGCGGGCGCGGTGCGCTGCGGGTGCGGCTGGAATCCGGCCTGCCCGAGGACGAGGCCATCGACGCTGTTGGAAAAACACCCCTGCCGCCCTATATCAGGCGCGCTCCCGTGGACAGCGACCGTGGACGATATCAGACGGTGTATGCCCGCGAACGGGGTTCCGTCGCCGCTCCCACGGCCGGACTCCATTTCACCGGGGAATTGCTCGACGGCATACGGGCCAGGGGCGTGCAAACCGCCGCCGTCACGCTGCACGTGGGCATCGGCACCTTCCGGCCGCTGGAGGACGACGACGCGGAAAAGGATACGCTTCATCGTGAATACGCCGTGGTTTCCGAAGATACGGCGTCGAAAATCGCGGGATGCCGTAATCGCGGAGGCCGGGTGATCGCTGTGGGCACGACTACCACCCGGGCGCTGGAATCGGCCTCGTTAGACGGCGTGACGAAGGCGTGGAGCGGATGGACAGAGCTTTTCATCAGGCCGCCTTTCGAGTTCCGCGCGGTGGACGTTCTCGTGACGAATTTTCATCTGCCGCGGTCGAGCCTGCTCATGCTGGTGGCGGCCTTCGCGGGGCGTGAACGGGTGCTTGCCGCCTATCGCGAGGCGGTGAAACGGCGGTACCGGTTCTATTCCTATGGTGACGCCATGCTTGTTTTCGGGCGGTGATGAATACCCGTTCGGATGATTGCATTCAAGCGGAGGAATAACCTGTGGCATCTGATTCACATGCGGCAGCCTGGGCGATGATCGTCGCCGGCGGCGCCGGCAGGCGCATGGGAGGGGGCATTCCCAAGCAGCTCATGCTTCTGGACGGTGTGACCATACTCGAACGCACGCTTCGGCCATTCGTCGCATGTCCCGGTATCGGCGGCGTCGTGCTTGTCGCCAACAGCGCCATTATGGATGAATGCGGGAAAATCGCCGCGGGGTTGTGTGAGCACAAACGGATTCTCGTTGCACCCGGCGGCCCCGAACGCAGGGACTCTGTGCGGAACGGCCTCGACGCCATGCCTGCGGACACGGAAATCGTCGCGGTCCACGACGCGGTCCGGCCTTTCATTACCCCGGAGCTGATAGACGCCT
>CAYNWJ010000181.1:1186-7699 GCA_964400815.1 uncultured bacterium | reverse complement strand
GGAAACGATATGTCTCAATGCGCTTGAAATAATCGGGTTTTTCAGGAAGCCCTAATCAGGGCCCACATTATGTTTCGTTTCATATCGGGACGAATCCCGAACTATTTTATCATTATCCTATTGGGCTTTCTGCATTCGGCGGACGATGCCCACGCCCGTTATGACCCCTCCATCGAGTGGCGGGTGGTGCGTTCGGATGCCTGCACCGTCTATTACCCCGCCGGGCACGAGGCCTTCACCCGGCGCGTGCTGTCCCTCGCGGAGGGCGTGCGGCGGGATGTGGACGGGTATCTCGGCCCGAACGGTCTGCCGCTGCCCGTGGTGCTCCACCCGGACACCGATCTGTTCAACGGCTTCTTCACCGTGCTGCCGCACAGGATTTCACTTTACGAGACGCCGCCCGACCGCTTCACATACATGGGCACGTCCACCGATGACATGCTGAAGAGCGTCTTCGTCCACGAATACGCCCATTTCGCGCACATCACATCGGCGCGCGGCCTGCCGCTTCTCCTCACTCGTCTTCTCGGGCCCGGCTCCCGCGTGGTGAACGCCTGGTCCTCCGGCTGGGCCATCGAGGGAATCACCACCACCATGGAGACGAAATTCACCACGGGCGGCCGCGGCAGAAGCGATTATTTCCGGGGCATCATGCGGTCCTTCCGGACGTCACCGGGACTCTGGGGTCTCAGCGCCGCGGGAACGATGAATCCTTATGCGCCCCCTTCCGGCAGGATCTATCTCTCCGGCCTGTTCATGGTGGAATACATCGACCGGGCCTTTGGCGAAGAAACCTTCGCGGACATCAGCCGCCATCAGTCGGGTCACCTCTTCTCCTCCACGGGGCGGGCATTGAAGAAGGTCACCGGCATGTCCCCCGACAATTTCTACCGGGACTTCGTGGAGGATTTCACCGCCCGGTGCGACAGCGTGCGCGCCGCCGCTGATTCAATTGGCCTTCCCCGTGGGAGAACGGTGGCGTCCGGGCCGCTCGACGGGTTCGTTTCCCATGTCTGGACGGCCGGTGGGACGATACTCGGTCTCAGGAAAGGGGCGGGCGGGCCGAATGCCCTGGTCGGGATCGATCCCGAAAACGGCCGCGTCCTCTCCGAGCGCGAAACCGGTTTCACGATGAATTTCACGCCGCTCAGACGCCTCCCCGATGGACGTCTGCTCTTCGGAAGGCCGTGGTTCCATCCTCTCGGCGGGGGCGACATCGATACCGCGGACCTCGCGGCCTTCGATCCCGTCGAGCGGTCATTCGAGCGGCTGACCGTGAACGCCCATGTGTTTTCAGCGGATTTGTCGCCCGACGGCTCCTCGTTCGCGGCGGCGCGCCGTGCCGGCATGTGGACCGAGCTCGTGCTTCTCGACCGCGACGGACAGTATCGTGAAACCCTGTATTCACGGCCGGGGACCCATGTGGATTCGCCGGTGTGGTCGCCCGGGGGCGATGTCGCGGCGTTCACCCTCAAGACCCCGGAAAACACCGAGATCGCCTTTGCGCGGCCGGGCGGCGGCCTGGAGACGCCCATGGGCCTCGGGGGTTCGGGCGAGGGGTATCCGGCGTTTTCGGCCGATGGCGTCTGGGTGGTGTTTTCTTCCACGCTCGACGGCCCGTGGAACGTGTATGCGTGGAACCGGCATACCGGCGAGCTCCGCCGCCTGACCGCCGTGGCCACCGCCGCCACCGAACCGCTGGTCTCTCCCGACGGCCGTTTTCTGTCTTTCCTGGTCCTGAACGGCGGGGTGAACGAGATACGCGTGATGCCCTTCGAGCCGGAACGGGGGATGCGAGTGACGACCGGAGACGCTTCCGTTGCACTTCCCGCGGCGGCAGGTGATCCTCAAGGCGGTCCCATCCCCGGCGCGGGAGGGATGCCCCTGTGGGATGCGTACAAGCCGTTCCTCCATGTCCCGGTATGGATGGCGGAGCGCGACGAGGGGGCGCCGGGCGTGTTTCTCATGGGCGGCGATCCGGTGGGCATCCACCTCTGGCAGGCGAGGGCGGGGTATGGCACGGCGTCGGGGCGGTTCGGCTATGATCTCCGGTGGCGGACCCGTATGGCTTGGCCGGTGATCACCGTGGGGGCCTGGGACAGCGATCTTGTCGGGAACAGGCTGGGGGGCGGGGACGCCTGGTGCAGGGAACGGGGGGGAGAGGCGTATCTCGAGCTTCCGGTCATTCACCGCGCGGCCCCGTCGCGGGTGCTCAGTTCCTTCGAGGCGGGAGGGAGAATCCAGCGTTTTTCCGATCACGAGTTCCTTGCCGTCGACCGCGGGCGCGACACCTTCCTTTCCCTGTTCGCCGGCGCGGCGGTGGAACGCATACCCGATCATGCCGCCCGGGACATGACGCCGGGATGGGGAAACTGGCTTTCGATCGGGCACATCGAGGGTGTTGCGGCGGCTGTGGGAGAGCTGCGGGGCAGGCGGACGTTCCTCTCGCTCGGACAGTATGCGCCCTCGCCGTTCGAACATCACGGTTTCGAGCTGCGGTTCTCCCACCAGCGTCAGGAAGGGGCTGTGCATTTCAGCCGTTACGGGACCGTCCCACGCGGCTATTCGACGGATGACCACGCGGGAGGAATGAACCTGCGGCGTACGGCTGCCGTATCCGTCGATTACCGCTTTCCCCTCGCCTTCATCGACCGTGGAGTCGGGACCAACCTGTTTCACATCCACCTGCTCAGGGGCTCGGTGTTCACCGATTACGGCGGCGGCTGGTCGGGCGCTTTCTCGGCGCGGCGGTTCGGTGAACGGGCGCGGGCGACGGCCGGAGGCACCATGACCGTTCAGACAAGCCTGTTTTCGTTCGTGCCGGTGGAATGCGGTTTTCTTGCGGGATACCGGATGCGCGAACGGGACACGTTCCTTGGTATCGTGCTCGGCACATGGGGACCGTCAGTCATCGGACAGAATCGCCTCAAAAAACGTTTCTCCAGATTCAAATGGTGGTGAAATTCCCTTTTATGCCTGTGGCATTATGTTGCATGCCAAGCGAATGCGTTTTGGGCCCGGTTGCGGCCCTGTCGCGGGGCAATCCCGAAAGCGCTTGCAGGAGCCGGGGGCAATTCCTATATTACACCCTTTGGCAAATGCTCATACCACGGCACACAACGCTTATGGAGTTCAAGTGAACAACAAGACGATAGAGATCCTCATGTTCCTGCTCGGGTACCTGAAGGAGAATAATTTCGACGACGAGAGCCTTTCGGAGATTTCCGAGAACCTCGTCGTCCAGGGATACAGCGAGAACGAGATCGCAGAGGCGCTGGAACTTCTTCTCGACAAGCTCAACTTCATGACGGTCGACGCCGCCGAGGTGGGGCTTCAGAAGAAGACATCCTTCCGGGTGCTGAGCGATTTCGAGCGGTCGCAGATACCGCCCGGTCTTTTCGGCTATCTTCTGAAGCTCAGGGGCCTGTCGCTCATCGACGGCCCGCAGATGGAAAAGCTCATTGATTTCATGATGGTCAACGACGCCCGGAGAATGACCGAGGACGATGTCAATGAGATCGTGGCGGCACTGCTGTTCGACGAACACATCTAATCAAACAAACAGGGAGCACAGCTGACCGATGGCGAAATCGCTAGTCATAGTCGAGTCCCCGGCGAAAGCGAAAACGATCAACAAGTTTCTCGGGTCGGGATTCATTGTCAAGCCCACCGGCGGGCACATCGTGGACCTTCCCCAGGATGTCTTCGGCATCGACCTGGAGAACGGTTTCAAGCCCAGCTACAAGGTCATAAAGGGCAAACAGAAGATACTCACCGACCTGAAGAAGACGGCCAAACAGGCGGACGCCGTGTTTCTCGCCACCGACCCCGACCGCGAGGGTGAGGCCATCGCGTGGCACGTGCAGCGTGAGGTCGTCAAGGACGGCCAGCCGTCGTACCGTGTGCTGATCAACCAGATCACCCGCGACGCCGTCATCAACGCCGTCGAGAACCGTGGCGAGCTCGACCAGAAGAAGGTCGACGCCCAGCAGGCGCGCCGCATACTCGACCGCCTCGTGGGATACAAGGTCAGCCCCATTCTCTGGTCTGCCATCTACAAGGGGCTCTCGGCCGGCCGTGTCCAGTCCGTGGCCCTGCGTCTCATCGTGGAGCGCGACAGTGAGATCGAGGCGTTCGTGCCCGAGGAATACTGGAACATCGCCGCGGTGATGCTCACGGAGAAAAAGGAGGAGTTCGAGGCGAAACTTCTCAAAGTGGACGGTGAGGCGGTTTCCATCGGCTCCGGGAAGGAGGCGGACGCCATCGTCGCAGACCTCCGGGAACGGGAGTTCACCGTCGCGGGCATCGCGACCAAGAAACAGAAACGGAACCCGTCGCCGCCCTTCATCACCAGCACACTCCAGCAGGAGGCGTCCTCGAAGCTCAAGTTCAACGTTTCCCGGACCATGAGCGTGGCCCAGACCCTGTACGAGGGTGTGGACCTGGACGACGGTTCGACCGGTCTGATCACCTACATGCGTACCGACTCCACCAGAATCGCGCCGGAGGCCATCAACGATGTACGCGCCTACATCACCGAGACCTGGGGCGGCGAGCATCTCCCGAAGAAGCCCAATTTCTTCCGGTCCAGAAAAGGGGCCCAGGACGCGCACGAGGCCATCCGTCCCGCGGACCTCTCGTTGCCGCCCGAAAAGGTGAAAAGACATCTGTCCCCCGATCAGTTCAAGCTGTACGCCCTCATCTGGAACCGGTTCGTCGCCTCCCAGATGAAACCGGCGGAATACAAGGTCGCGACCCTGGATATCGCCGCCGGTCCCCATGAACTGCGGGCCACCGCTTCGCAGCTGGTCTACCGCGGCTATCTGGCGGTCTACGAGGAATCAAGGAACGATGACGCCGAAAAGGAGCAGGAACTCAACGAGCTTCCCAAGGTCGGAAAAGGCGACCGTCTTGATCTCAGGGAACTCCTGCCCACGCAGCATTTCACCAAGCCGCCCTACCGGTATTCGGAGGCCTCGCTCGTCCGCGAGCTGGAGTCCCGGGGCATCGGACGGCCGTCGACGTACGCCCAGATCATCAACACCATCCTGACACGCAAGTATGTGCGACGTGAGAAAGGCAGGCTCCACTCCACCGAGCTGGGAAGAAATGTCAGCGGCATCCTGACCGAGCACTTCCCCAATCTCTTCAACGTGGCCTTCACGGCGGACATGGAGGAGGAGCTCGACAAGGTCGAGGCCGGCGATCACGACTGGCTCACCGTGGTGAGCGAGTTCTACGGTCCCTTCAGCGAGAACCTGGAGAGCATGCGCGAGCGGCGCAAGGAGATCAAGGAATCGCTCATCGAGGAGACGGACGAGGTCTGCGACAAGTGCGGAAAGCCCATGGTCATCCGCTGGGGACGCAACGGCAAGTTCATGGCGTGCTCAGGTTTCCCCGACTGCCGCAACACCAAGCCCATCGACAACGGCGAGGCGGAAACCACCGACGAGGTGTGCGGGAAGTGCGGGAGCCCCATGGAAGTGAAGCGCAGCAGGTACGGCCGTTTCCTGGCCTGCTCGAACTATCCCGCCTGCAAGAACACCAAGCCATACACCCTCGGCGTGAAATGCCCCGAGGAGGGGTGCGACGGCGAGATCGTCGAGAAGAGCTCGAAGCGCGGGAAGGTCTTCTACGGGTGCAGCAGATATCCCAAGTGCAAATATGCAAGCTGGAGCAGGCCGGCGGCCATCGAATGCCCTTCGTGCGGCTGTCCCACGGTCGTCGAGTCCAAGCGCAGCGGGGAGTATTCATGCCCCCGGTGCAAACACCGTTTCGAGCAGGAGCCGGCGGAAGCGGCGAAATGACGCGATGCTCCGGCCGGGGCCTGACGGCGAGGTCACATGGAACCGCTCATCCATGCCTTTCTCTCGTATCTCGAGCGTCAGAAGGACGTTTCGGTCCACACGCTCGAAGCCTACCGGCGTGATCTCATCCAGTTCTGCGGAATAATCGCGGGGTTCGGGAACACGAACGATCCGGGCTTGGAGTCGTTCACCCGCAGCACAGTGCGCGATTATCTGTACGTGCTCTCCAATTCGGGGCTCATGCGGACCTCGGTGGCGCGCAAGCTGGCGGCGGTTAAGTCGTTCGGGAAATATCTGGCCCGTGACGGTGTGATCGAGAAAAACCCGGCGGCGGATGTGAAAACGCCGAAAGTCGTCCGTCAGGAGCCCGTCTTTCTCAGTGTCGAGGAACTCGAGCGGGCCCTCGATCCCGGCGGCGCCGACGATCTGGTGAGCGCCAGGAATGTGGCGCTTATCGAGCTGTTCTACAGCACCGGTCTCAGGCTTTCCGAGCTTCACTCCCTCGATGAAGGGGGGCCGGACTTCCACGGCATGGTGGTCAGGGTCACCGGAAAGGGCCGCAAGGAGCGTATCGTTCCCTTCGGCAGAAAGGCGCGGGAGGCGCTGGAGCGCTATCTCCCCCATCGCCGGAGAACCCTCCTCGACCGGGGAAGCACGAAAGAACCGGCGCTGTTCGTGAGCCGGCTGGGGAAACGGCTGTCTCGCC
>CAYNWJ010000181.1:0-1176 GCA_964400815.1 uncultured bacterium | reverse complement strand
CGGAGCATCCAGCGGGCTGTGACCCGGAGGCTGCGCGAAGTCTCGGAAAAACAGCACCTGAGCCCGCATGTCCTCAGGCATTCGTTCGCCACGCATCTTCTGGACCGCGGGGCCGATCTCAGGGCGGTGCAGGAGCTCCTCGGCCATTCGTCGCTTTCGACCACCCAGCTCTACACGCATGTGACGATGGACCGTCTCAGGAAGGCCTACAAGCAAGCCCACCCCCGCGCGTAAGCCCGTGAGCCGGGGGAAAGCGTGCTCGGCGCACCCGGCCGTAAAGACCCGGTCCGGTTTGTATACGAACAGTTACACGGAGTTGACAATGGGAAACACGAGAATACATGCGACGACCATCCTGGGGCTTCGACGCAACGGCAGGGCGGCCCTCGGCGGCGACGGTCAGGTTACCTACGGCGACACCATTCTCAAGGAAGGGGCGCTGAAGCTCAGGAAACTCTACAACGATTCGATCATGGCCGGGTTCGCGGGAGCGACCGCCGACGCGTTCTCCCTGTTCGAGAAGTTCGAGGCGAAGCTGGACGAATATTCCGGCAACATGTCCCGTTCCGTCGTGGAGCTGGCGAAGGACTGGCGCACGGACAAGATTCTCCGCCGCCTGGAGGCCATGCTGGTCATCATGGACATGGAGAAATCGTATCTCGTGTCCGGCGAAGGGGATGTGATCGAGCCGGATGACGGTATCGTTGCCATCGGTTCGGGATCGCCCTATGCGCTGGCGGCCGCCCGCGCCTACCTGGACAGCAGCCGGATGAACGCCCCGAAGATCGTGGAGAAATCGCTCACCATCGCCGCGTCGATCTGCGTGTACACCAACACCAATATCACCGTGATGGAGCTCTGACCAATGAATCGACCGATCAGGGACAGGAACCTGACCCCCCGCCAGATCGTCAGCGAGCTCGACACCTATATCGTCGGGCAGGACGAGGCCAAGAAGTCCGTGGCGATCGCCCTCAGGAACCGCTGGCGGCGGCGCATGGTGCCCGACGACATCCGCAACGAGATCATGCCCAACAACATCATCATGATCGGGCCGACCGGTGTGGGCAAGACCGAGATCGCCCGACGGCTGGCGCTTCTGGCGGAAGCTCCCTTCATAAAGGTCGAGGCGTCCAAGTTCACCGAGGTGGGCTATGTGGGGCGCGATGTGGAATC
>CAYNWJ010000180.1:4794-7700 GCA_964400815.1 uncultured bacterium | reverse complement strand
GGCGGCCAGAAGCCTGCCGGTCCCAGGCGGGGCGTCGGCGAATTCCTTCCAGATGAACACCCCCCACATGGCCCCGACCATGGTGGCCCCCTGCCCGAGACCGTAGGAGATGGCGAAGCCCGCCTCGCCCGAGGCGATGATGCTGAATGACATGCCGAGCCCCCAGATCATGCCGCCGAGAATACCGATCGCATGGAGCCGGGGCGTGCCCTTGCTGAAATAGTCCCCCGGCGGCACCGGCCCGCCGGAAAACGGCTTCATCATGATGAAGGTGTTCCAGGCGAAATTGGAGACGAACAGGCCGAGGGAGAACACCACCACCGCCGTATAGGGCGTCAGCATTCCCGGAGCGGGATCGGCGAAATCGGCGGCCATGGATGCGGCCACGAAGCGGTAGAAGAAACCCATGAGCACGCCGCCCACGACCGAAAGCATGATGCCCTTGACGGGGGTCGCCCGTCCCTCGGACGGCAGACGGCGATAGGCCACGGAGTCGAGGATGACGGCGATCACAATGCCCGCGACCCCGGCGAAGAGGAGCACGGGATTGCCGAGGGGTGTGGCGATGAAATTGGTGACCACGCCGAGGACGAGGGCGATGCCGATGCCAACCGGGAAGGCCACGGCCATGCCGGCGATGTCGATGGCCGCGACAATGAGGATATTGGCGAGATTGAAGACAACCCCGCCGAGGAATGCGGAACCCAGCGCCCCGCCGTCTGCCTGTGAGAGATCGGCAAGAAAGGAACGGCCGGATGATCCGGTGCTTCCCAAGGTCAGGGCCATGAGCAGGGACAGGAGCACCACCCCCACGGCATAGTCCCAGTAGAAAAGCTGGAAACGCCACTCGCGTGACGCCAGCTTCTGGGTGTTCGCCCAGGAGCCCCAGCACAGCATGGTGACCACGCACATGATCACGGCGAGCGGATACGATTCGATCACAACCATCGGCGTCCCTCCCGGAACGGGTGACTGGTTTCTTCTTACAGGCTCCAGAGATAGGTGAGCTTGACCATGATCATCCTGTCGCGGACGGAGCCCGGGGACACCTCGCCGGTGTCCCGGTTCTCGTTATACACGAAATAGATGTGGCTCCTCGGTTTGTAAATATAGTCGAAAAGAAGGTTCGTGGCAATCTTGTGGTCGGCGTCGTTCCACTGCACGAAGACCTTCGCGAACATGTCGGTGGTGAACGACCATGTGCCGCGTCCGGCGAGAACGTTGGCGATCAGGCGGCCGTTGTCCAGGTCGATGTCGTCGTAGCGGTATTCCAGATCCACGTTCAAACGCGTGAAGGCATTGGCGCCGCCGGAAAGGGACAGGCTCCGGCTACTCCCCCCGAGGCGCTCGCCCCAGCGCCAGGAAAGGCTCCCGGTGACCGGGCGCGCGCGATACGTCCTCAGGCTCAGGCGCTGATAAGTCGAAGTGTAGTCCCCGGGATCGATGCGAATGGAGCGAATGAAACCCGCATCCGGCAGATATTCGTATTCGCGGTACACCCCGAAGGAAACGGTGTCGCCGCTGGAGGCGTCCACCCGCACCTGCGAGCCGTTCCCGCGGGTGTCGAGGGCGTTCCCCGTATCCGTGGTGTAGGAGATGTCGTTGGCCCACGAGACGCTTCTGAACCAGCGGCCGTTGATCCATCGGGTGAGCACGACCTCGCCGTCGGTCTTGCGGATCCCGGTCCGGCGGACGAAGCCCATTTCCGGATCGAACAGGGAATCGATGAAGGTGTGGCTCAGGGAAACGTCGATCCAGTCCTTGTGGAGGGCGGCGGAAATGTCGCCCGCAAGATCGCTCCCGCGGTCGTCGTTCTCGAGGGTCCGCGCGAGGGAGCCCTTCACCCACAGCTCCCGTGAGAAACCGAAGAAGGCGTCCGCCCCCACGGTACGGGAAAAGCCGCCGCCCGTGGGCTCACGGTTCAGCACCATGGCCCCGATGTACGAATTGGTGAGGAAATCGCGTTTGAACCGCGCGGCCGTGAAATTGGTGGATGGGACCGAGCCGCCGCCTTCGAGGGTGGTCTCCTCGCTCTGGATGTTCATGAGGCCCAGAGTGTATTTTCCCGCCTTGCCGGCCGCCTTCAGGCCGCCATGGAGCGGCGTGCGCTTCCCCCCGGCGATGCCGATGGTGCGGGAATTGAAGAGGATGAAATCCGCGTCCTCGTCGTAGTATTCCCCCGCCGAGGAGGTCATGCTGAAATTGAAGAGCCCGGCGTTCTCGAGGAAGAACCCGCGTTTTTCGGGGAGATAGATGTTGAAGCGGGTGACATTGACCACTTCCTGCTCCGCCTCCACCTGGGCGAAGTCCGTGTTGTATGTGGCGTCCACCGTAAACTGGGGCGTCACATGGTAGCGGACGTCGAAGCCGCCGTCGAACTCGTCGTCACGGATTTCGGAGGGTTCGTAAGTGCTTGTGCGCCCGCCGATGACATAGGGCTGGACCTCGAAATTGAGTCCCCCCTCCGGCGGCCTGATGCCGGTCAGGCGGGCGAAGAGCTCGCCCTTGAACTTCCCGCCGTGCCCCAGACCCCGGGGAATGGGGACGAGATAGGTCGTCTCCTGGCGGTGGCGAATGTTTCGGGTGATGTTGAGGCCCCATTCGACGATTTCGCCCTGCCGGTACTTGAGCGACGTGAACGGCAGGGCCATCTCCGTAATCCACCCCTCGTCGGTGATGGATGATTTCACCCGCCAGATGCAGTCCCAGCTCTTGTTGATGTCCGCGCCCTCGTCGCTGATGATGGCGTCGCCCTTGACGCCGAGGGGATTGGTGGCGAAGGCGTAACAGTTGCGGTTGTCGCGGAAGGTGTCGATGAGCAGCTCCACCACGTCGTCGCGGAAAATGTCCCTGTCGCGTCGCATGGCGGAGGCGAACAGCTTCTCCGGCTCCGAATCGCGGCACAT
>CAYNWJ010000180.1:0-4784 GCA_964400815.1 uncultured bacterium | reverse complement strand
ATGCCGAAATAGATGGTGTCGTCGTCCTGGACCACGTAGAGTTCGGTGATCTCGCTGGAGGGCTCACGGTCGAGGGGTTCGTGCTGGAAAAACCGGCCGATGTACGGTTCGGCGTCGGCCCAGCCGGGATCATCCAGCCTGCCGTCGATCGTGATGGGCTTCTCGGTCCGGACGACCCGTATTTCCAGATCGGGGCCGGAAGGCTCCCGGGCGGAAGCGGGGGCCGGCAGAGACACGGCGGCCAGGACGAGTACGGCCGGCATGACCGATATCATGAATATTCTCAGAACCTTATCTCCCTGTTACCCGTGAACGGTTGCTCCGGCGCGTGCGCACGCTCAGAAGGAATCCACCTCCCGGTAGGCCCTGATCACCGCCATTTCGCCCTCTTTGCCGGGCCGTGAATTGCCGTGCTCCATGCCGACGATGCCGGTGTAGCCTTTGCCGTGGATGTGCTTGAAGACGTTTTTGTAGTTGATCTCACCGGTGGTCGGTTCCTTGCGGCCGGGGTTGTCGCCCACCTGGAAATAGGCGATCTCGTCCCATGCCATGTCCATGTTCGGGATGAGATTTCCCTCGGTCACCTGCTGGTGGTAGAGGTCGTTGAGTATCTTGCAGGAGGGGCTGTCCACCGCGCGGCAGATCATGTACGCCTGGGGAATCTTCGTGAGGAAGAGGCCGGGGTGGTTGATCCAGGGGTTGAGGGGTTCGAGCACCATCACCAGGCCCGCGGGCTCGCACACGTCGGCGCACCACTTGAGGTTCTCGATGACCGCGGCGGTCTGGTAGTCCCATTCGGCGCCGGGATCATAGGCGTCGGGCACCACCGTGCACCAGCGGGCGTTCACCCGCTTTGCCACCTCCACCGCCTTCCGGAGCTTGTCCACGAGCATGTCACGGTTCTCCGGCTTGATGAAGGTCTGGTTGGCGAAATCGGCGTTCGCCACGAACACCCCCATGGTCATGCCGAGCCGCTCCATGGTGCGGGCGATCCTGTTCTGGACGTCCACCTCGCGGCTCATCATGCCGTTGTCCTCCAGGGCGGTGAATCCCTGGTCGGCCATGAACCGGAGCTGATCCTCCAGATCCTCCCCCGCGCTCTGCCTGAACATGCCGAAATGGGGGGCGTATTTGAGCTTGAAGCCCTCGGCGGCGCGGGATTCCTTCACCGCGCTCCCGGCCGCGGCCGCCGCCGCTCCCGACGAGAGAAAGGTCCTGCGTTTCATGGGGGTCCTCCGTGAATGATGGGATGGTATGGTCGAAGATTCGGTCATCTGCGGTCATCTTCCTGCCATTATCATGTCCGGTTATCACATTAAATTAGCATCCATTCCTCTTCTCCGGGATTCAGGCGAAAAGCTGTAGCTCAATTGTGGCATCGCCCCCTCTTCCCGACCCTCTCCCCCTGAAGGGAGAGAGGGAGTCCGGCCCGTGGTGCTTTTCCTTCTCCCGTTACGGGGGAAGGTGGCGCGAAGCGACGGAAGGGGGCTTTGCAGAGAGCAGCTTAATCATGTGCTGCTTACTTACCTGGATACACGGATTATCATGACACCCCTCCGTTAATGAAGTCAGGGACAGGACATCCGCATATCGTCAGTCACGTATGCTTCCGCCCTGCATTCTTCCCAGACCCTGATGAATCGCCGGTCCCGTTATCCTTTGGCGGAACAGAGCCGGTGTGAACGGGGCGCGATTCCTCCGGTGCGCTTTTCTTTGGTTCGTTTCTTTGTGCGGGCAAAGAAATGAACATTCATCATCGAAACCCGTCGCTATTTATGCAGAAAATACCGCCGGTTCTCAGCGGCTGCGCCTGCGCTCGAGGTCCTCGCGGAGGATGCGTTGTGTCAGTTCCTCAGAATCGCCGTAGTGCGCCCGGAGCCTGTCGAGCTCGGCGGTGAGTTCGCGCAGCACCCCCGCATAGGCCGGGTCGCCGTGGACGTTGTAGAGCTCATGCGGGTCCTTTTCGAGGTCGTACAGTTCCCAGGCGTCGATGTCGTAATAGAAGTGAATGAGCTTGTACCGCTCCGTCCGTACGCCGTAATGCCGCATGACATTGTGCTCGCTGGGATGCTCGTAGTAGTGATAATACATGGCTTTCCGCCAGTCGGCGGGGGTGCGGCCCGCAAGGAGCGGGACGATCGAGCGGCCCTGCATGTCACCGGGAACCGGCGCGCCCGCCGCGTCGAGGAAGGTGGGGGCGAAGTCGATGTTCACCACGATGTCCCCGTTGACCGAGCCGGGCGCGGTGACACCGGGATACCTGACCAGGAAGGGCATGCGCAGGGATTCCTCGTACATGAAGCGCTTGTCGTACCAGCCGTGCTCGCCAAGATAGAATCCCTGGTCGGAGGTGTAGACCACGATGGTGTTGTCGGCGAGGCCGGTCTCGTCGAGAAAGTCCAGGACGCGGCCCACGTTGTCGTCGACCGAGGCCACGCAGCGGAGATAGTCCTTGATGTAGCGCTGGTACTGCATGCGGACAAGGTCGCGGCCCTGCGGATCGAGGCGGCGGAAGGCCTCGTTGCGGGGATCGTATGCCCGGCGCCACTCCCGTTTCTGCTCATCGGTGAGCCGGCCGAAGGTGTTTTCCCAGAGGCGCTGGTCGCGCTCGTTGTCCGGTGCGGGCGGCGTTATCTTGAGGTCATAGGCCGGGTACATGTCGTCCGCGATGGCCATGGTCTGCCTGCGGGCGGCATCGCTCCGGGTGGCGTAATCGTCGAACAGTGTCGGCGGCTCGGGTATCTCCTCATCATCGTACATGTACAGGTGCTGCGGCCCCGGCTGCCAGTTACGGTGGGGTGCCTTGTGCTGATAGATCATGCAGAAGGGATCGCCGCCGGTCCCGCTGTCGAGCCAGTCGAGGGCGATGTCGGTGATGATGTCGGTGACATAGCCCCGGTAATTTTTGCGCTCCCCCATCTCGATGAAATCGGGATTGTAATAGGCGCCCTGGCCGGGAAGGATATTCCAGTAGTCGAAGTCCGACGGATCGGACTTGAGGTGCCATTTGCCTATCATGGCGGTGCGGTATCCGGCATCGCGCAGTATGTGGGGATAGAGACGGGTGGACGGGTCCAGGCTGCGGACATTGTCGGTGACCCCGTTCAGGTGGCTGTATTTTCCCGTGAGGATGACCGCGCGGCTCGGCGCGCAGATGGAATTGGTGCAGAAGCAGTTGTCGAAACGCATGCCGGTTTCGGCGATACGGTCGAGGTTGGGGGTGCGGTTGATACGGCTGCCGTAACAGCTCATGGCCTGGACGGTGTGATCGTCGGTCATGATGTAGAGTATGTTGGGACGGTTTGTGCGCGCGCCGCGTGTCATCACTGCGGGAAATGCCATCGCGGCCGTTCCCGCTCCCAGGGTTTTCAGGGCGTTTCTCCGGTTCATGGCGTGTCCTCGGCATAGTATGTGGATAATCGCTTCACATCGTGTTCCTCTTGTGCATTGCGGGCAAGAACTGCTGTCGGCGGTGTACTTCCGTGCTCCTCCGGAGGGTGAGCGAATGAATTTCGAAAAGTAATCTCCCGGTAATCATTCCTTGAAATTCACCTCAGCCCCAGATACTCCACATCCACGAAATACGCACCCGATTCCGCGACACCGTCGGGCCTCTGGCCGGTGAACCAGCAGTCGAGATCGACCGGCCCGCTTTCGAGGGATATATCGAAGACCGCCGAGGGCTCTCCCGGAACGATCTCCTTCGAGACCCGCCTGCCGCCGTACATGACGAACGCCCCGCCCGCAACGAGCGCCGCGTCACCGGGATCGGCCGTTTCGGGCAGCTTTCGGAGGGAAAGGCGGTACCGTCCGGCGCGTTTCGCGTCCAGCGCCCAGGAGCCCATCGCGCCGCCGGGTATCTGCCTGCCGTTGAAGGTCCGTTCCCTCCGTGCGAGGGCCGCAAGAAAGTCCTGCACCCAGATCCACACACCGTGCCAGTTCGGCTCGCCGGGAACGATCCGTGATTCGCGCCAGTCCATGCAGGTGAGCCGTACGGGATTTTCGGCGCGGGACCCGATGCCGATGCGCTGGGGCGTACGGACACGGGGCAGGATCTCCTCCCACCAGCGGTAATAGGCGGCGCGCATGCTCCGCACGATGTCAGGGTGACGTTCGATGACATTCGTCGTTTCGGCGGGATCGGCCTCCATGTCGTACAGCTCCCTGTTGTCAACAAGGCGGAAGCGCTGGGAGCGGACGGAGCATCGCTCGTATTTCCCCGGCTCCTCATCGGCGTCCCAGCGTCCCACATGGGTCATGAGAAAACGGTCCGGCATGTCCGTCCGTTCGCCCGAAAGAAGCGGGACGAGGGAAACACCGTCCAGCCGGCGGCCGGGAAGGCCGGCGCCGCAGACCGCCGCCAGGGTGGGAAGCATGTCGACATGCGCGGCGATGGGTTCGATATCACGGCCGCCGTCGAACACACCGGGCCAGCGGAACCAGCAGGGCACCCGGACGCCGCCTTCGCGGGCCGTGCCCTTGCAGCCGCGCATGCCGTCGTTGAAAAGACCGAGACGGCAGGCCTGTGCCGAACCGTTGTCGGTGAGGAACACCAGCAGGGTGTCACGTTCCCTCCCGGAAGCCCGGAGCCAGGCGAGCAGGCGGCCCATGTTCCCGTCGATGTTCGCGATCATGCCGTAGAATTTCGCAGCGTCGGGCGCCAGGCCCTTCGCCCCGTAGGGATCGGCATAGCGTTCGTCCACCTGCAAGGGGGTATGGGGCGTGTTCGGGGCGATGTATGCGAAGAACGGAGCGTCGCCGCCCCTTTCCATCCAATTCATCGC
>CAYNWJ010000179.1:0-7751 GCA_964400815.1 uncultured bacterium | reverse complement strand
CTTCGGTTCTGGCGGCTGTCCAGTCGTCCTGCGACGCGTTCATGGTCACCGCGTCCGGTATATTCACGCGGAACATCTACAAAGTCTATTTCGCTCCGAAAAAAACCGAGTCGCATTATCTGAAGGTCGGCAGAATATCTTCCCTGGCGGTTGTTGCGGGAGGCCTGGCGTTCGCTTTCTTTCTGCCCGGGGTCATCAGGGCGCTCGAATATTTCTGGCAGTTGCCCGCTCTCATGGGCATTCCCTTCTGGCTCGGGATTTTCTGGCGCCGGGCGAATCCGGCCACCGTTTGGGTGAGTTTTATCGCAGCCGCGGCCACGTTCTTCACGATGGAAATGGGCTTCTTCATGGGTGTGGATGTTCCTCTTCCCTGGCAGATGCTTTCCTACCTCAGCGCCGGGCTCATCGGCGGGGTCGCGACAGGCTTTCTCACGAAACCCCAGCCGAAGGAGCTCCTCGACACGTTCTTCGAGGAGGTCAACCGGCCTGTGACGCAGGTCGAGGTGCTCGAAAGCGACAACATGTGAGTGTATCCGGCAATCCATCCCCGTTCGAAGGGGATGGTCCGGTTGCTGGATAATCAGCAGGATAGACCGGCCGGGTGTGTACCCGGATGAGGCGACATTCTGCGGCGCATTCGAACGAAGAAAAGGCGGAAGGCTCGGGAGAGCTTGTTATCGTCCCGTTCCCCGTCTGCGAATGTAAAATCCGGTAGTGAAAGGTGGAATCATGAACGTAACCGCCCACAAGCTGTATGACTATTCCTTCGACAACTGGAAAAGCGAGATCGAGGACAAATACGAGTATGACGACATGCGGGCCGACGACAGGCTCAGGGTCGAATGGATTTCCTTCGACTGCGTGATGGCGGACCCTGATTCGGAACTGGTCTATCTGGGCATCACCTCCTTCGACGCCGACATCTTCCGGGCATACGACAGAAAGACCGGCGACTTCGTGGACCTCGGCTTTTCAAGAGTGGCCGATCCCTTCGACGCCAAGTTCCACCGGTCTCTCGTGAAATCGAAGGACGGCTGTGTGTATGGCGCCATCGCCCTGCTTCACGATGTGGACCGCTACTGGGAGGCCCCCGGCGGCTCCATCGTACGATACGATCCGGGCAATGACGATATCGAGAAGATGGGCATCCCCGTTCCGCACACCTATATCCAGGGCATGGTCATCGACGAGAACACCCGCAAGGCCTATTGCCAGTGTTTCACCCCCGAATATCTCGCGGAGTTCGATCTCGAGACCCGGGAATCGCGTATTCTGGGGCTCACCGGTTCCGGTTTCGGCATGGGACAGGGCGAGAATATCGTGATGGACAGGAAGGGGCGTGTGTGGGGAACATGGAGCGTCACCCGCGCCTGGCAGAGCGACGCCGGTGTGGACCAGTACCGCCTGTACCGTTACGATCCCGAAAAGGACAAAATCGAATTCTTCCGCCGCGGCATCCCCCATCTCGACACCACCAGGGCGGGCTATTGCCATATAGACGGCATGGTGGTCGTTCCCGACGGCAGGATATACTGCGGTTCGGCCGAGGGCGGGCTCTACCGTATCGACGAAAAGACAGGGGCGGTGAGTTTCGTCGCGGCGCCCGTTCCACCGGCGCGGCTTGCGGCTTTCGCCATGGGACCTGACGGTTTTCTCTATGGCATCGGCGGAAGGTACGGCAACGCCAGCCTGTTCCGTATGAACCTCGATACCGAACAATGCGAGCTGTTGGGGCTTCTCCGCGACCCGGATATCGGGGAATCCGCCTGGCAGATCCACGACATGGACTTCGCGCCCGACGGTGCCATTTTCGCCGGGGAGAACGACAATCCTCTGCGCTCTTCCTATCTCTGGGAGATCAGATTGTAGAAAAAAGCTGACGAACGGCCGGAAAGTCCGGCGGATAATCCCGCCCGACGGGCATGTCCGATGAGCCCGGGCCGGCTTTTTCAAGGATAAACATGAGCACCAAACCCGGGAGGCAGCGATGACCATAGACTGTTATGTGACCCTCGGCAAGGACCGGGAGACCCGTTACCGGGCCGAGGAACTCGTGCGCGATCTCGACAGGGCAGGCGTGGACAAGGCCGTGGTCGCGCCCGATGACCGCGGCCAGGCTGTCTACAACCGCCGGGGCAACAACTTCGTCCAGTCCGAGGCTTCGCAGTTTTCCGACAGGCTCATACCGGCCTGCTCGGTCAATCCCTGGTTCGACCTGAGCGGCCTCGAGGAGCTCGAACGCTGCCGTAACAGCGGCGCCCGTATGCTCGTGCTCAATCCCACGGTCCAGGGCTTTCTCATAAACGACGACCTCGCCGATCCCCTCATCGCCAAGGCGGGAGAATTCCGCATGCCCGTCTATGTCCACACCGGCCCCCATCTCTACGGCGGCCCATGGCAGGTGATAGACTGCGCCATGCGTTTCCCCGACGTCACCTTCATCATGGGACACGCCGGGGCCACCGATTTCTGGAACGACGTCCCCTATGCCGGGACCTTCGCGCCGAATGTCTATGTGGAGGGATCCTTCGCGCGGCCCTTCGGTTTCAAGAACCATATCCTGAAGATCGGCCCCGAAAAGGGCATCATGGGATCGTCCGCGCCCCGCAACGACCTCGTCTTCGAATGGCGGGAATACCGCGCCGAGCTGGACGGGCCTGAATTCGCGTCCGTTTTCGGCGATACCCTTGCCTCCCTTCTCGGGGAAGGAGGTGCGGCATGATGATATTCGACACACACACCCACTGGGGTATCTGCTGGGAGGACACGTACGGCACTGATCCGGCCGAATGGCTCGAGGTCCTCGACCGTCACGGCGTCGAGAAAGCCATCCTCATGGGGCATCGCGGGCTCACGCGGAACGCCGACATCGCCCGTTCCAACGACATCGTCCGCGAGGTCTGCGACCGGTCGGGCGGCAGGCTGACGCCGGTGTCCTCGGTCCATCCCGATTTCGGCGACGACGCCGTGCGGGAGCTCGACCGCTGTCTCACCGACCTGGGCATGCGCGGCCTCAAGCTGCACCCGTGGATCCAGGGCTTCTCCACCTCCGGTCCCGTCATGGACGAGATTGTCAGGCTCTGTGGCGAACGGGATGTACCGGTGATCTTCCACGACGGCACCCCGTGCTATTCCATGCCGTCGCAGATCGGCGGTCTTGCGCTCAGGTTCCCGGATACGAACTTCGTGCTGGGGCATTCCGGCCTGCTCGATCTGTGGCGGAGCGCGGTCAGCTTCGGAAAACGGTGCGACAACCTCTATTTCACGCTGAGCGGGCCGCACCTGGCGGGCATACGGGCGGTGGTCGAAAACATCCCGCGGGAACGTGTGATGTGGGGGTCGGATTTCGGTTTCGGCTGGGCGGACCCCATACGGTACCGCCTGCACCTGCTCGACAACCTCGACATGCCCGACGAAACGCGCGGGATGATCATGGGTGCGAACGCGGTCAGGCTCTTCGGCGTCTGAGCGGTCTTTATCGGTTACGATGACGGGATCGCCGCTGTGCGCCGGATCGCGGACATCTTTCAAAGAATCATCGAACAACCACCAACGAACCACTTGACGGGGATACATCATGGCGGAAAAAGTATTCTGGGTAAACTGGTCCATCGATTGCGAGGCGACGCAGCATTCGGTGAACGATCCCGATCTCGGGCGGCGGGCGAGCGAGGGTTTCGCGAATATTCTGGACGAGCACGATCTCAAGGGGACGTTTTTCGTCATCCCGAAGGACGCCGAGTCGGCTTCCGGGCTTTACAGGGAGATCATGGAGCGCGGCCACGAAGTGGGCCTGCACCTCCATCCGGGCGACGAGGGCTTCTTCGAATTCGCCGGCGTGATGGGTCCCGATGAACAGCGCGAGCTGGTCATGAAGGCGAAGGACCGCTGGCGGCAGGCCATGGGATTCGAGCCGGTGACCTTCTGTATGGGTTATGCCTCGGCCAACGACTACACCTATGGTGTTCTCGAGGATGGGGGTTTCGAATACGGGCAGGTGGGGCTTCCCGGCAGGAGGCTCCCCGAAACGGCCTGCGTGTGGGAGGGTGCGCCGCTGTGGATGCATTATGCCAACCGTTACAACCGGCTGCTTCCCGGCGACATGCATTTCGTGGACGTTCCCCACACCATCGACATCGAGTCCTACATGTGGGGCGGCAGGCATCCGCAGGACCTCCGCGTGGAACTGGTGGACGCCAAGAACCACTGGTACACCATGCACAAGTCGGTCATGAAGCAGAAGGATGAAGATTCCATTCCCGTCAAGCTCCTCCGCGGGGTCACCCACAATACCTTCGATTACAGCGATCCCGAGAATTTCCGGCGGCAGACCCTCCATGGCATGATCGAGGGAATGAAGGGCATCATCGAAAATGCCGGCTTCACCATGAAGCCCGCAGTCCTGGGCGATATCGTGGCGGCGTTCCGCGTGGCCGCGCCCAAATACGATCCCAAGGACAAGCTCGCCCTCGACAGGCGGGGGTACGGCGGCAGGAAGACCGTCTGACACGAAAACCGTGCGGCACAGCGAAATCGAATGGAGCGGACGCATCATGGCGAATGAACATTTCTGGATTCTCTGGTCGCTGGCCTGCGAGGCCACCCAGCATTCCGTGCGCGATCCCGAACTGGGAGAGCGCGGCGCCCGCGGATTCCGGGAGGTGCTCGACGATTACGGCATCAAGGGAACCTTCCTCGTGATCGCGGGGGACATCGAATCGCGGCCGTCACTCTATCGGGAGCTCCACGAGGATGGCCACGAGATGGGAATCCACGTTCACCCGGCCGACGAGGGCCATCACGAGTTCGCGGGCGTCATGGGCCCCGACGAACAGCGCGAGATGATGCTTACAGCCAGGGACCGCTGGGCGCAGGTCATGGGTTTCGCGCCCGAGACGCTGGCCATGGGCTATGCCTCGGCCAACGACTACACCTACCAGGCCCTCGAGGATGCGGGATTCGACCACGGGAACATCAGTCTCGTGGGACGGCGCCTGCCGGAGTGCGCCTGCGTGTGGGAGGGAATGTATCCCTGGATACATTACGCCAACCGGTACAACCGCCTGCTTCCCGGGGACATGAACTTCATCGAGATACCCCATACGGTCGATCCCGATTCGCGGATGTGGGGCGGAAAGCACGCGCAGGACTTCCGCGCCGAGCTTGTGGACGCCAAGAACCACTGGTACACCGCCGACAAGGCGGTCATGCGGCAGAAGGATGACGATTCCATCCCCGTGAAGATCGTCCGCGGCACCACGCACAACACCTTCGATCTCGCCGATCCGAAGAACTTCCGCCGCCGGACCCTCGTGGGCATGATCGAGGGGCTCAGGGACATCCTCGACCGTGAGGGACTGACGAGTTCCTGGACCCCTTGGCGCGAGGCGGCCGATCATTTCCGGCGGACCGTTCCGAAAACCGACATCAGGGATCGTCTCACGCTCGACCGCCGCGGCTGCCGCGGCAAGAAGACGGTGTGAGGGGACTGCCGTGAATCCGGATCATAATCCGGAGTTCATTCCGGGGTGACAACACCCCCCCCTCGGTCTAGGACCGTATCCCCCCTCACTGGGGGACCATGAGCACCGCCGCATGCAGTACATGCCTCCCCTGTCAGGGGAGGTGTCACGCACGTGACGGAGGGGTTATGGTGTCATCGGCATGATATCACTTCCTGAGGAGACAGCAATGGCGCTGAACGACTTTTGGGTGAACTGCACCATCGACTGCGAATCCACCCAGGCCTATGTGGACGACGCCGCCATGGGCCTTCGGGGCGCGCGCGGGTTCAGGGATGTTCTCGAGCGGTACGGGTTCAAGGGGACCTTTTTCATGATCCCGGGGGACGCACAGGCGGATCCCGGCTTCTACCGTGAACTGCCGGAGCGCGGCCACGAGGTGGGCCTCCACCTGCACCCGTCCGACGAGGGCTTTTTCGAGTTCACCGGTGTGATGGGACCCGACGAGCAGCGCGGGATGATCGCAACCGCGAAAGCGCGCTGGGCGGACGCCATGGGATACGAGCCGAAGAGCTTCTGCATGGGATATGCCACGGCGAACGATTTCACCTACGGCGTCCTGGACGATCTCGGTTTCACGCACGGCCAGATGGGTGTGCCGGGCCGGAGCATCAGGGAAACCGCCTGCTTCTGGGAGGGCTTCCCCATGGACATCCACTACGCCAACCGGTACAACCGCATGTACGAGGGCGACCTGGACTTCATCGACATCCCCTACACCATCGATCCCGATTCACGCATCTGGGGCGGGAAAGCCTGTCTCGCCCTCTATATCGAGCAGGTGGACGCCAAGAACCACTGGTACACCATCGACAAGACCGTCCGCCGCCAGAAGGACGACCCGGCCATCCCGGTCAAGTTCATCCGGAGCGTGACGCACAATTTCCACGATTTCGCGAACCCGAAGAACTTCCGGGGACAGACCCTCGTCGGGATCATCGAAGGCATCAGGCAGATACTCGAGCGCGAAGAATGCACCCTCGTCCCCGCCACGATGGAGGAGATGGCGGAGGAATACCGCGCGAAGGTCCCAAAGACCGACATCCGCGAGGTGCTCAAGCTCGACCGCCGGGCCTTCCGGGGGAAGAAGCCGGAGTGAGGATTCATCCGCGATGTGAACAATACATGAATTGAACCTCGCCGTTATCACGGTTTATTACGGAATGAAAAAGATCATTCAGCACAAGCCCAGAAAAGGACGGACCAGACATGAAGAAACGCGACGTACCCTATCTCGCCCTCGGCGGCGTGTACGAGGAAGACGACATCAAGGCGGCGACGGCGGTCATCGAAGCGGCGGCCGGGCCGGGGGGCAACTTCTTTCCGCTTCCCGAGGAACCGACATTCCAGGAGGAGTTCGCCGCGCACGAGGGCGCTGAAAAGGCGGTCGCGGTCAATTCGGCGGGCACCGCCCTGGATCTGTGCATGATGGCGCTGGACATCGGGCCGGGGGACGAGGTGATCACCACGCCGCTCACCTTCGTGTGCTCCGCCACCACGGCCATGGCCCGTGGCGCGAAGGTGGTTTTCGCCGACATCGATCCCGCGACGCTCAATCTCGATCCCGCGTCCGTGGAAGCGCGGATCACACCGAAGACGAAGGCGGTGATCCCGGTCCATTTCGCGGGGCTCGCCTGCGACTGCGACGCCTTCGACGCCATCGCCGAAAAGCACGGAGTCTCCATCGTCTATGACGCCGCCCACGCGGTCTGTACGAAATCACGGGGCGTTCCGGTCGGCGGCAGGGGCACGGCCTCCTGCTACAGCTTCCAGTCCAACAAGAACATGACCACCCTCGGCGAAGGCGGTGCGGTCACGACCAATGACCCCGATTTCGCCGAGGCCGTCCGGCAGATGAAGACCTTCGGTTTCATTTACGGCCGTCCGACACGGGTGGTGCGCGTGGGCTTCAACTACCGCATGACCAAGCCCCAGCTGGCGGTGGGCATCAACCAGGTGCGCAAGATCGACGGCATCATCGCCCGCAAGCGCGCCAATTTCGCCGCAATGAACGAGGCGCTGGCCGGCGTGGACGGGATCATCCCGGCGCCCTGCGTAGACGACGACCACGGCGCCCTCATGCACGTGGTCAGGCTGGACACGGACCGGGTGTCCTTCGGCCGCGACGATCTGACCGCGAAGCTCAAGAAGGACTGGGGCGTGGGGACGGTCATCCACTATCCGCCGGTGTGGAGCTGGGAGGTCATGCAGGAGGCGGGTTACGGTCCC